>NZ_DASRXP010000117.1:0-25388 GCF_035687465.1 Kribbella sp. | reverse complement strand
CTCTACGACGTTGTCCCCGACGAGCGCCGAGACCGGGATCGCCTGGACGTCCGCGATCCCGAGTTGGTCCGCGAGTTGCGAGACGTCCTTACCGATCCCCTTGAAGACGGCCTCGTCGTACCCGACCAGGTCGATCTTGTTCACGGCCAGGACGACATGCGGCACCCGGAGCAGACCGGCCACGGCGAGGTGCCGCCGGGTCTGTTCCAGTACTCCGTGCCGTGCGTCGACCAGGATGATCACGACATCCGCCGTGGATGCCCCGGTCACCGTGTTCCGGGTGTACTGCACGTGTCCCGGGCAGTCGGCCAGGATGAACGAGCGCTTGTCGGTCGCGAAGTACCGGTAGGCGACGTCGATCGTGATGCCCTGCTCGCGCTCGGCGCGCAGGCCGTCGGTCAGCAGGGCGAAGTCGAAGTCACCACCACGGGCCTCGGAGACTGTTTGAACGTGGGCGATCTGGTCGGCCAGGATCGCTTTGCAGTCGTGTAGCAGCCGCCCGACCAGAGTGGACTTCCCGTCGTCGACGGAGCCGGCCGTGGCGAGCCGGAGCAACTGGCGCTGCGGCAGGTGTTCCCTAACGGGGAGAGTGGTGGTCATCAGAAGTACCCCTCCCGCTTCCGGTCTTCCATCGCGGCCTCGCTGACCCGGTCGTCTGCCCGGGTCGCGCCTCGCTCGGTGAGTTCGCTGGCGGCGACCTCGACGACGACCTCGGCCGGAGAAGATGCCGTCGATGCGACCGCTCCGGTGCAGGACATGTCGCCGACGGTCCGATAGCGGACCACTCGCCGGGAGACCTCTTCGCCGGATCGCGGCTGCGAGTAGGGGCCGACGGCAAGCAACATGCCGTCGCGCTCGAACACGTCCCGCTCGTGGGCGTAGTAGATGTTCGGGAGAGCGATCTCTTCGCGCTCGATGTAGTTCCACACGTCCAGCTCGGTCCAGTTGGACAGCGGGAACACCCGGACGTGCTCGCCCGGCTTGTGCTTGCCGTTGTAGAGCGACCACAACTCGGGCCGCTGGTTGCGCGGATCCCACTGGCCGAACTCGTCGCGCAGGCTGAAGATCCGCTCCTTCGCCCGGGCCCGCTCCTCGTCCCGGCGGCCGCCGCCGAAGACGGCGTCGAACCGGTGCCCGTTGATCGCGTCCAGCAACGGAACCGTCTGCAGCGGGTTGCGGGTACCGTCCGAGCGCTCGCGCAGCCGCCCGTCCGCCAGGTAGTCCTCGACCCGCGCCACCTCGAGCCGCAGTCCCAGAGACGCGACCACGGAATCGCGGTACTCCAGCACCTCGGAGAAGTTGTGCCCGGTGTCGACGTGCAGCAGCGTGAACGGCACCCCGGCCGGCGCGAACGCCTTGCGGGCCAGGTGCAGCATCACGATGGAGTCCTTGCCGCCCGAGAAGAGGATCACCGGCCGCTCGAACTCGGCCGCCACCTCGCGGAAGACGAAGATCGACTCGCTCTCCAGCGCGTCCAGCTCGCTCACGGCAGCGACGGCTGGGCTGTCAGCTCCGATCGTCGCGGTCATGTGTGCAGCCCGCATTCGATCTTGCCCTGGCCGGCCCAGCGACCGCTGCGCGGATCCTCGCCCGGAGCCACCTGCTTGGTGCAAGGAGCGCACCCGATCGACGGATAGCCGTCGTACTGCAGCAGGTTGACCAGCACACCGTTGTCGGTGATGTACCCGTCCAGATCCTCCTGGGTCCACGGTGCCAGCGGGTTCAGCTTCACCATGTCGCGCTTCTCGTCGTACTCGACGACCTGGGTGTTCGCCCGGGTCGGCGCCTCCTCGCGGCGAACGCCGGTGACCCAGGCCTTGTAGCCGGACAGCACCCGGTTCAGCGGCTCGACCTTGCGGAGCGCGCAGCACTTGTCGGGCTCACGCGCGAAAAGATCCTTGCCGTACTCCGCGTCCTGTTCCGCGACGGTTTGCTTGGGGGTGGCGTTGATCAGGTTGATCGGCAGGGTCGCGGCCACCGCGTCCCGGGTGCCGATGGTCTCGGCGAAGTGATAGCCCGTGTCGAGGAAGAGCACGTCCACCCCGGGGGCCGCCTCGGCTGCCAGGTGGGGGAGGGCCCCGTCTGCCATCGATGCGGTCACCACGAGCTCGTCGCCGAAGGTCTCCCGCGCCCACGCCAGCACTTCCTGTGCCGAGGCGTCGGCTAGTCGTTCGTTCGCCTCTTCGGCGAGCGTCCTCAGGTCCGTACTCATTCCACGTTCACCCGCAGTCCGATCATCTTCAGCTGGAACACCCGTGCACAAGGGCGGCACTCCCACGCGCCATGACCCTCTTCAGAAGGACGAAGGTCCTCATCACCGCAGTACGGGCAATACAACGGCGCAGCTCGTTCGCTCATTGCAACGCTCCTTCCTCGGCACGGACGACCCACTGGGCGAAGCGTTCGCCCTCGGACCGCTCTTTCAGGTAGGTCTGGGTGATCCGCTCGACGTAGTCGGCCAGGCCGACCGCGGTCACCTTGTGGCCCCGCAGCTTGCGGCCGAACCCGGCGTCCAGGCCGAGACCGCCCCCGAGGTGGACCTGGTAGCCCGGCACCTGGTTGCCCTCGGCATCGTTTACCAGCTGACCCTTGAGGCCGATGTCGGCGACCTGGATCCGGGCGCAGGAGTTCGGGCAGCCGTTCACGTTCACCGTGATCGGTACGTCGAGGTCGGGGATCCGCTCCTCCATCTCGCCGATCAGCTGGGCTGCCCGGGCCTTGGTCTCAACGATCGCCAGCTTGCAGAACTCGATCCCGGTGCAGGCCATCGTGTTGCGCCGCCAGGCTGACGGCCGTGCCTGGTACCCGAGGGCATCCAGTTCGGCGACCAGGGACTCGACCTTCGACTCCTCGACGTCGAGGATGATGAACTTCTGCTGCGCGGTGGTCCGGATCCGGTCCGATCCGTGCGCGGCGACCACGTCGGCCACCTTCGCCAGCGAAGCCCCGGACACCCGCCCGACCACGGGCGCCACGCCCACGTAGTACCGGCCGTCCTTCTGCTGGTGCACACCGACGTGATCACCCTGTACTGCGGGGATCTCGGGCGCGGGTCCGTCGATCAGCTTGCGCTGGAGGTATTTCTCCTCGAGCACCTCACGGAATTTCTCGACGCCCCAGTCGGCGATCAGGAACTTGATCCGCGCCCGGGTGCGGAGCCGGCGGTAGCCGTAGTCGCGGAAGATGCTGACCACGCCCCACCAGGCCAGGTGCACCTCCTCGAGCGGGATCCAGGCACCGAGCCGCTGCGCGAGCATCGGGTTGGTGGACAGACCGCCGCCGACCCAGAGGTCGAAACCCGGGCCGTGCTCGGGGTGGTTCACCCCGACGAAGGCGATGTCGTTCACCTCGGGCACCACGTCGTGCGACGGGTGACCGGTCATCGCGGTCTTGAACTTGCGGGGCAGGTTGGAGAACTCGGTGGTGCCGATGTAGCGCTCGACGATGTCGTCGATCGCCGGTGTCGGGTCGATGATCTCGTCCGCGGCGATCCCGGCGACCGGGCTGGAGATGATCACCCGCGGCACGTCACCGCAGGCCTCGGTGGTGTAGAGGCCGACCGCCTCGAGCTTCTGCCAGATCGCCGGCACATCCTCGACCCGGATCCAGTGCAGCTGGATGTTCTGCCGGTCGGTGATGTCGGCGGTGTCGCGGGCGTAGGTGCTGGAGACCTCCGAGATGACCCGGAGCTGCTCGGTGCTGAGCTGGCCGCCCTCGATCCGGATCCGGAGCATGAAGTACTTGTCGTCCAGCTCCTCCGGCTCGAGCGTCGCCGTCTTGCCGCCGTCGATGCCCGGCTTGCGCTGGGTGTAGAGACCCCACCAGCGGAACCGGCCGCGCAGGTCGGCGGGATCGATCGAGTCGAAGCCGCGGTGGGCGTAGACGTTCTCGATCCGGGCCCGGACGTTCAGCCCGTCGTCGTTCTTCTTGTTCTCCTCGTTCTTGTTCAGTGGCTCGCGATAGCCGAGCGCCCACTGGCCTTCGCCTTTGCCCTTGCGCGGGCGGGCTGCCTTACGAGGGGGATCAGTACGGGGAGCAGAAGTGACGCCAGTCATCCGGAACGTGTCCTTGTCTGCTAGAGACAGGTGCGTCCGCGCTGAGCGAGCTCGAAGCGTCGTCGATTCGATCTGGTCTGCGCGGTGCGCACCCAGCGGTGATCAGGTGATCATGGGCCTTCAGCAGGCCCGCAGGGTGGCTGTCAGAGCATCGAAGGACAACAGATGGCGCTGCGCATGCGACCGAGGTCGACGTGGATCCGACCTACGAGATGTGTCGAGCGGGCAGCGAGCATGGTGATAAGCCTCAGCGCCAACGCCTGACAAATCAACTCCCGTTCCTGCATCGTGAGACGTAATCTCACGATGTGGCTATGTCTACCAGCCTGCTGCGGATTGATTCGCGCTGAAAAGCAGCACCCGGGCCAGGTTGTACAACTTTCTCCTGTGATGCTGATCTCGCGGGCTGGACGGGCCGGCAGGCACAGCTCACGAGCTGATCCGGTCAGGGTCGCGCCAGCGGCCGGCGAGGGGGAAATCGACCGCGACCTCGGTACCGTCTCCGTCCGGGCTGTTCACCGTGATCGTGCCCCCCAGTGCCTGGATGCGGTCGATCAGGCCGATCAGTCCGGAGCCGCGGCCCGGGCGGGCGCCACCGACGCCGTCGTCACGGACGGTCAGGTGCAGGGTGTCGTCCAGCGTCTGGACCTTGACCTCGACGAACGACCCCTTGGCGTGCTTCGTGGCGTTGGTGAGCGCCTCGGAGACGACGTAGTACGCCGCGACCTCGATCTCCTCGGACGGCCGCTCCGGGACATCCACCTGGAGCTCGACCGGGATCACGCTGCGGCGGGCGAGCGCCTTCAGCGCGGGCGGCAGGCCGCTGCCGGACAGGATCGCGGGGTGGATCCCGCGGGACAACTCGCGCAGGTCATCGGTCGCCTCGGTGAGTTCGTCGGCGACCTCCGCCAGGTGCGCCCTGAGCTCGCTCAGCTCGTTTGGCGTGGACGCCTCGATGGAGCGCAGGTCGAGCACCAGCGCCACCAGCCGCTGCTGCGTACCGTCGTGGAGGTCGCGTTCGATCTGCCGGCGCGCGTGGTCGGTGGCTGTCACGATCCTGGTTCGCGAGGCGGCGAGTTCCTCCCGGTTCTCCTGCAGCGAGCCGGCCATCGTGTTGAAGCTGCGCTCCAGCAGCCCGACCTCACCGGGACCGCCCTCGGGAAGACGCGCCCCGAGATCGCCGCCCGCGAGCCGTCCCGCCATCCCGGCCACCTGGCGGACCGGGCGGACGATCGCTCTGCTCAGATAGCCGGCGAAGAGGACGATCAGCAGCACCGAGCCGGCCAGGCCACCGGCCGCGGCCATGATGGCGCGATTGACGTCCGTGTCGGACTGATCCTCCCGCGCGTCGGCGAGGCCCTGCTCGGTGGCGATCAAGCCGTTGAACTCGGTCCGGATCGCGTCTAGGCGGTCCCTGCCCCCCTCGATCGCCGTCGCGGTGCGAACCGACTCCGGGTCGCGCCGCGCCGCCGCGACCAGGGGGATCGAGTAGTTCCGGATGTAGGAGTTGCCCTCCTGGGTGATCCGCTCGGCCCGGGCCATCTGCTCGGAGTTGCCGGCGACGAGCTTCTCCAGCTGCGCGGCCTGGCCCGGAAACGCGGTCTGTGCCGCCTCCCAGGGCTCGAGGAAGCTCTCCTGGCCGCTGATCACGAACCCGCGCTCGCCCGTCTGCACATCGACGATCTGCCGCTCCAGACCGTTCGCGACCACGAGTACCTGCTCCGACCGGCGCGCCTTCGCCTCGGCGTCACGCAGCTGCGTGATCGACACGAGCAGCACCACGAAGACGCCGCACACGATCAGCGCGAGCAATGCGCTCGCGACGGTCGTACGACGGGTCAGACCGCCCCTCACCTCAGCCTCCGATCCCTACGGACCGTCATGGCGTGTCCATGGCAGAAAACGCTAGCCCATCCTGTCTGACGGGCCGGGTATCGCCGTGGCGGCGGTCACCCGGCGGCCCCGAGCAGGTCACGGATCGCCTGCCCGGACAGGGTGGTCTTGGGGAGGAACCCGACCGCGCGACTGGCCGCGATCAGGTCGGCGTAGTCCTCTTCGGAGTGGGCGGAGATCAGGATCACGGGGGTGGGACCCATGTCCGCCTCGCGGTACAGCCGCCGGACGACGTCGAAGCCGCTGAGGCCGCCCAGATCGATGTCCACCAGGGTGACGTCCGGCCGGAGCTCGGTGACCCGATCGACTGCCTCCGCGCCGGTCGAGGCCACTCCCACGACCGAGATGCCCTCACGCTCCAGCAAGCCGCGGGCCGCATTCAGAAAGCGAGGGCTGTCGTCGACGATCACGCAGCGCAGCTCCATGACCCCAGGATGTCCAACGGACAGGTCACGGGCATTCCTGCTAGCTGGACACTCCGTGACCTGCCACCCACCGGGGCTGGTAGCGGGTAGTCCGGGACACCAGCCAGCCGCAGGGTGCGATGGCCGCTGGCCGCGATGATCCGGGCCCTTCTCCTGGCCACCATGGACAAGGAAGGCCCGGTGCCAGGCCCTCCTCGGCCACCGCACCGGCCGAGGAGAGGACACTTGATGATCCGCAGGTCAGCCGCCCGGAAATCCACGGTGCACCCGACCGGGCCGGCCAGATCGGGCCCGCCGCCAGAGCGGCCGGCGACGCCGGCGCCACCCAGCCCACCGAAGTGGCGGAACTGGCTGCTGGTCGTCGGCCTGCTGCTCACGATCGGGCTCTTCGTGCTGCCGTCGCGGATGGACAACGCGCAGCAGCTCGACTACTCGCAGCTGAAGAGTGATCTCACGGCGGGCAAGGTCACCTCGGTGGCCATCGGCCCGGACGGCAAGATCTCGGGCAAGCTGACCAGCGGCACCAGCTTCACCTCCAGCTACCCGATCGGGATCCAGGACCCCCAGTTCGAGACGCTCCTCGATTCGCCGAAGTTGCAGGTCACCACGCAGGCCGCCGAGACCTCCATCGGCTCGCTGCTGCTGAACTTGTTGCCGCTAGCCCTCATCGTCGGGCTGTTCGTGTGGACCGGTCGTGCCGCCAGCCGGCAGCTCGGCGGCATCGCCGGCCTCGGCCGCTCGCGCGGCAAGCTGTTCGACACCGAGCGGCCCAGTACTACGTTCGCGGACGTCGCCGGGTACGAGGGCGCGAAGCGGGAGATCAGCGAGGTCGTCGACTTCCTGAAGAACCCGGAGCGCTACCGGCGGGCGGGTGCGGTCGGTCCGAAGGGTGTCCTGATGGTCGGACCGCCGGGGACCGGTAAGACCCTGCTGGCTCGCGCGGTGGCCGGAGAGGCCGGGGTCCCGTTCATCTCGGTGACCGGCTCGAGCTTCGTCGAGATGATCGTCGGCGTCGGTGCCGCGCGCGTCCGCGACCTGTTCGCCGATGCCCGCCGCCGGGCGCCGTCCATCATCTTCATCGACGAGGTGGACGCGATCGGCCAGCGGCGCGGCGGCCAGCTCGTCGGCAACGACGAACGCGAGCAGACCCTGAACCAGATGCTGGCCGAGATGGACGGGTTCGACCCGGCCACCGGAGTCGTGGTGATCGCAGCCACGAACCGGCCGGAGATCCTCGATCCCGCGCTCTTGCGGCCGGGTCGGTTCGACCGGCAAGTCGTGATCCCGCTGCCCGCCCAGGGGGAGCGCCGGGCGATCCTGGCGGTCCACAGTGCCGGCAAACCACTCAGCCCGCTGGTCGACCTGGACGTGGTCGCCCGCAGTACGCCGGGCTTCTCGGGCGCGGACCTGGCCAACCTGATCAACGAGGCCGCGATCTACGCGGTGCGGGGCGGCCGCGAGGTGATCGAGCCGCTGGACTTCAGCGAGGCCCGGGACCGCATCCTGCTCGGCCATCGCGACAGCTCCAACGCGTTGCTGCCCGACGAGAAGCAGTCGGTCGCAGTACACGAGAGTGGTCACGCTCTGGTGGCCGCGCTGTCGAAGGACGGTGACCCGGTCGCGAAGGTGACCATCCTGCCGTCCGGCCAGGCCCTCGGGGTCACCGAACAACTGCCGATCGACGAGCGCCACCTGCACTCCGAGGGGTACCTCAAGGATTCGCTGGCCATCCGGATGGGTGGCCGCGTCGCCGAGCGGATCGTGTTCGGCGAGACCTCCACCGGGGCCAGCAACGACCTGGCGGGTGCGACCGCGCTGGCCACCCGGATGGTGCGCGAGTTCGGTATGAGCGGGACGCTCGGTCCGGTCGGGTTCGCGGCGGGCAACCCGCAGTACCTGGGCGGTGAGGAGGTCACCAGCAGGCCGTACGCCGAGGCGACGCAGCGGGTGATCGACCAGGAAGTGGCCAAGCTCCTTCGTGAGGCCGAGAAGCAGGCCACCACTCTGCTGACGGACCACCGTGAGGAGCTCGACCGTCTCACCCAGCTGCTGCTGGAACGGGAGACCGTCGACGGCGCCGACGTGGACGAGATCCTCGGCCGGAGTCCCGGCAGCCGAGTACCAGTCGGCGCCGCCGGCCACCCCACCACCGGCCACCCCACGACCGGCCACCACACGACCGGTGGAGCAGCGGCTGGCGGAGCCGGCGATCCCGCGACTCAGAGGCCGGTTGTCCGGTGAGTGGTAGCACGCCGAAGCCAGCCGGGGAGGTGGTTGTGCCGTCGGCCGGCGAGGCGCCCAATCCGCTGCGCTGGCGGGCGTTGGCCGTCAGCCAGCTCGGGGGTTTCATGGCGCTGCTCGATGTCAGCATCGTCAACGTCGCCCTGCCGTCCATCGAGCGTGGACTAGGGATGTCGGCCGGAAGCGTCCAATGGGTCGTCTCCGGCTACGGCCTGACCCTGGGCCTGGTGCTTGTGGCGGCCGGGCGACTCGGCGATGCCGTCGGACGGCGCAAGATGTTCCTGATCGCGCTCTCGGCCTTCGTGGTCGCCAGCGCACTCAGTGGTGCCGCGCCGACCGCTGGGCTGTTGATCGCGGCACGGCTGCTGCAAGGCATCGCAGGCGGCATGCTGACACCGCAGAACTCCGGCTTGATCCAAGAGCTGTTCCACGGCCCTGAGCGCGGCAAGGCGTTCGGCATCATGGGCACCACGATCGGGTTGGCGACTGCTACCGGTCCGATCGTCGGCGGCCTGATCCTGTCCCTGGTGAACGGTCCGGACGCCTGGCGCTGGGTGTTCTACGTCAACGTGCCGATCGGTCTGGTCGCGTTGGTGCTGGCGGCGCGCTGGGTGCCGACAGGTGCCGGCGGCAAGCTTCGCGACACCCATCTGGACCTGTTCGGCTCGTTGCTGCTCGGCGGTGGAGTGCTGAGCCTGCTCCTGCCGCTGGTGAACGCCGATTCCGAAGGGCTGGGCGGGGATTGGTGGCTCTTCTTGGTCTCGGTGGTCCTGCTGGCGACCTTCGTCTGGTGGGAGCTCCATACCGTGAGCCGGGGCAAGCAGCCGTTGCTGGATCCGCGGCTCGTCCGCACCGCAGGTTATGCCGCGGGTTCGGGGATCGGATTCGTCTACTTCATCGGGTTCACCGGCATCTGGCTCGTGCTCGCGTTGTACTTCCAGGACGGGCTGCACTATTCGCCCCTGCGCTCGGGACTGGCTGTCACTCCGTTCGCGCTGGGGGTCGCGCTCTCCGCGGCGATCGCCGGTCGGCTGGTGGCGCGACTGGGGCGCACGCTGACCGTGGTCGGGTTGATCACGATGGCGGCGGGGTTGGTCACCACCGCGCTGTTGCTGCGGTTCATCGGTGGCGACACCGCGGTGCTGGCAACCGCGGGGCCGCTGCTGATTGCCGGACTCGGCGGGGGCATGGTCACCTCGCCCAACCTGACGCTCACGCTGGAGAACGTGCCCGTCCGGATGGCCGGAGCCGCCGGTGGGGCGTTGCAGACCGCTCAACGGATCGGCGGGGCGATCGGCAGCGCAGTACTGGCCACGATCTTCTACAACCTGCTGATGAGGTCCGGCGGCAACTACCAGACCAGCGTGTCCGACACGCTGCTGTGCGCCTCCGCGCTGATGGTGGTGGCTCTGGTCATCGCCACGACAGACCTCCTGCGCCACCCCGGCCGCAGGATCGAAGCCAAGCCCTAGTGCTCCTCGAGGTAGGCGAGGACGGCCAGGACGCGGCGGTGGTCGTCGTCGGCCTCCGGCAGATCGAGCTTGGTGAGGATGCTGCGGACGTGCTTCTCGACAGTGCCCTCGGTGACCCAGAGCCGGCGGGCGACGCCCGCGTTGGAGCGTCCCTCGGCCATCTGGGCGAGGACCTCCCGCTCGCGCTCGGTCAGTACGGCGAGGGGATCGTGGCGGCGGCGGGCTCCCAGGAGCTCCTGGACCAGCGCGGGATCGATCACGGTGCCGCCCTTGGCGATCCGGTCCAGCGTGTCGAGGAACTCCTCCACGTTGGTGACGCGGCTCTTCAGTAGGTAGCCGATCCGGCTGCCGCCGGCCATCAGCTGCATCGCGTGCTCGACCTCGACATGGGCCGACAGCACCAGAATGGCGGTGTCGGGCCACTGCTTGCGGATCTCGGCGGCCGTCTCCAGGCCCTCGGTCGTGTGGTTCGGAGGCATCCGAATGTCGACGATGACCAGGTCGGGGAGCTGATCCCGGACGAGCGCGAGCATTTCGGTGCCGTTTCCCGCCTGGCCGACGATCTCGATGTCCGAGCGCTCCAGCAGGCTCGCGAGTCCTTCTCGGAGCAGGACGTCGTCGTCGGCGATGGCCACCCGCATTCGGCTCATCGGTATCCCTTCGGCAGTCGCTGGGGTCGGGGCGCGACCTTCGTCGAGTATGGCAGTACGCCGTTCGGTCACGACTGCGGTCCGGTGATGATGCGGCCCCCGGCCGGTGAGGCCTTGGGTTCCGTCAGGCCGCCGTAGTGCGCTGCGCCGATCCCGACAACGGTGATGAGACAGACGGTAGCGGCAAACGCGGTCAGCCAGGCCCAGGTCCGCACTCGTGGCCTGCGGCGCGTCGTGGATCCGGCGCTGACAGGCCTCGCGGCCGACTTCCGCAGGTAGCTCGCGGCCACCGTCACTATGAAGGGCAGCGTGAAGACGAGGATGAAGAAGTCCGCGACGTTGTACGCGCGGTGACCGATGTGGATGAAGTCGACCGCTCCGCGGACGCTGCCCGGTGCCGTCAGGTAGTGCATCCCGAGCCGGTCGAACAGGTTGCTGATCCAGCCGCCGACCAGGAGAGCGCCGGTGATCAGGACCGGGGTCGGCCGCCGGCAGCGCAGCAGCCCGACGACGACGAGGCTCAGCACCCCGAAGTCCAGCAGGTCGAGGAGCGCGCCCGTGGTCGGTCCGGCGTACCAGCCGCTGACCGTTTCGCCGGTCAGGGGATTGCCGCCGTAGTTGATGAAGGGATCGGACGCGTGCCGCCAGGCCCACCACTTCACTGCCTGGTCGATGACGATGACCGTCGCCAGGAGAACCAGTACCAGCGATCGGCGTCCGCTGAGGAGCTTCGGTCTCGCACGGACCAGAACTTCGGGGGCGGGCGCGGTGTACAGGTTCATCGTCGTCTCCTTGGTGGGGGCGGCTTCTTCGCGTCTCGGTGCTCTCCTTCGACGATCCCGGCCCGGAGGGCGGGCGTCATCGCGGCCACCGCCCGCAGGCAATCCCGGCGGGCTGGGGCTCGGGCTACCGGCTAGCCGCCATGTCTGCCGCCTGCCGGAACGGGGGATTCCTGCTGGCCGGTAGTGGAGTCGGCCGCTGACAGCAAGGACCCCGGCACGCTCCGGAGTGAGTGTGGAGACATGGATTACAAGCAACTCGCAGAACGGAGCTGAGCGATGGCAGTCATCACGCCGCCTCAGGAGGCAACGGAAGTTCGGCCGGCAGATCGTCGGAACGGACTTCCCGCACGGAAGTACAGCGTCGAGCTGATCGGCGCGTTCTTTCTCATCTTCACCGTCGGAACGGCCGTGTTCAGTGGCAGCACTCTTGCGCCGCTGGCCATCGGTACGGCCCTGATGGTGATGATCTATGCCGGTGGACACATCTCCGGCGGTCACTTCAACCCGGCTGTCACGATGGCCGCGCTGGTCCGTGGCCGGATCGGCGTCGTCGACGCCTTCGGGTACTGGCTCGCGCAGTTCGTCGGAGGTGTGCTCGCGGCCCTGGTCGTCCGCGGGATCGACACCCGGCCGGCCGGACTGACGGCCCTGCACCTGTCGGGTCACAGGCTGGTCGACGCGATCGTCGCGGAACTGGTGTTCACCATCGCGCTGGCCTGGGTGATGCTCAACTCCGCCACCAGCAAGGACAACCGGAACAACTCGTTCTACGGCCTGGCGATCGGTTTCACCGTGATGGCGGGCGCCATCGCCGTGGGTGGGATCTCCGGTGGGGTGTTCAACCCGGCTGTCGCCATCGGCGGCGCCGTGATGGGCATGTTCGCCTGGTCCACCTTCTGGATCTACCTGGTCGTCGAGCTCGTCGCCGGCGCCCTGGCCGGCATCGCCTTCCTGGCGATCAACAACAGCGACAAATGACTAACGGATCCCATCCATCCCTAGCCTGGAGGCACAACCCATGAGCGACACCCACCCTCATCCGACGACGACCGACGCAGGTATTCCGGTCGAGAGCGACCGTGTCTCGCTCACCGTCGGCCCGCAGGGACCGGTCCTGCTACGGGACCACTACCTGATCGAGCAGATGGCGCAGTTCAACCGCGAGCGGGTGCCCGAGCGGCAGCCGCACGCCAAGGGCGGCGGCGCCTTCGGGCGGTTCGAGGTCACGCACGACGTCAGCGAGTACACGAAGGCCGCGGTGTTCCAGCCGGGCACCAGGACCGACACGCTGGCCCGCTTCTCCACGGTGGCCGGCGAGCGCGGCACACCCGACACCTGGCGGGACCCGCGTGGCTTCGCGCTGAAGTTCTACACGACCGAGGGCAACTACGACATGGTCGGCAACGACACGCCGATCTTCTTCATCAAGGACCCGCTGAAGTTCCAGCACTTCATCCGGTCCCAGAAGCGTCGCGCCGACACCAACCTGCGCGACAACGACATGCAGTGGGACTTCTGGACCCTGACGCCGGAGTCGGCGCACATGGTCACCTGGCTGATGGGTGACCGCGGGATCCCGCGCACGTGGCGGCACATGGACGGCTTCACCAGCCACACCTACATGTGGGTCAACGCTGCTGGTGAGCGGTTCTACGTGAAGTACCACTTCAAGACCGACCAGGGCATCGAGTTCTTCACCCAGGCCGAGGCCGACGCGATGGCCGGTAAGGACCCGGACTTCCACACCCGCGACCTGTACGACGCGATCAAGCGCGGTGACAACCCGAGCTGGTCCCTCAAGGTGCAGATCATGCCGTACGCCGAGGCCGAGTCCTACCGGTTCAACCCGTTCGACATGACCAAGGTGTGGCCGCACGCCGACTACCCCTTGATCGACGTCGGCAAGCTGACGCTGGACCGCAACCCGACCGACTACCACAGCGAGATCGAGCAGGCGGCGTTCGAGCCCAGCAACATGGTGCCGGGCATCGGTCCGAGCCCTGACAAGATGCTGCAGGGCCGGATGTTCTCCTACCCGGACGCCCACCGCGCCCGGATCGGTACGAACTACAACCAGCTGCCGGTGAACGCGCCGCTGTCGCCCGTCCACAGCTACAGCAAGGACGGCAATATGCGATTCATCAAGGCGTCCGACCCTGTGTACGCGCCCAACACCAAGGGTGGCCCGCAGGCACCGGAGACCTACGGCGAGGCAGCCGGCTGGTACAGCGAGGGCGAGATGGTTCGCTCCGGGTACGCGGAGCACGCCGAGGACAGCGACTGGGGTCAGGCCGGCACGTTGGTCCGGGAGGTTCTCGACGACGCGGCCCGTCAGCGGCTCGTCGGCAACATCGCGGGTCACCTGCTGAACGGGGTGTCCGAGCCCGTGCTGGAGCGTGCGTTCGACTACTGGCACAACGTCGACCAGGACCTTGGCAACAAGGTCGAGAAGGCCGTCCGCGAAGGCCAGCAGGCCTGAGCTGACGGATGAGTATCCGGACCGGCCGCTGACTCCTCAGGAGGAGTCAGCGGCCGGTCGCAGGTCTTTCGCTCAGTGGGTGGGGTGTTCCGCCCGCCAGTTCTTGATCATCTGGTTCATGTCTTCGTGGATGAAGGCGAAGAAGTCGGCGGCTTCCAGCAGGCGCCGGCCCGCGGGGGAGTCGTGGCCGAAGAGGTCGGCGCCGGAGCGGCTGGTGGACTCCCACTCGCCGAGCGCGTTGTTGCGGCGCTCGAGGATCGCGGCGAAGACGTCGTCGCGGATCCGGTAGTGATCCTTGCGGGAACCCGGTAAGCGCTCTCGCGAGATGAACGAGACCTGCAGGAGTTGCCGGACCGCCCCGGACACAGCCGGCTGGCTGATCTTCAGCGCCTCGGCCAGCTCCGACGCGGTCATCGTGCCGGTCGGGCTGACCAGCATCCGGCCCATCACCCGGGCGGACATCGACGGCACGCCGCTGTTGGCCAGCACACCGGCGAACCGCTCGACGAACTGGCTGACCTGTTCGGGGGAGGGCTCCTGTGCCATGTCAGAACACTACAGGAATCGGATCTATCGCAATTATCACAAAGTTCTGATAATTTGCGCTGCATGACCACACCTACCGTGCCCGAAGGGACGACGCTGACAGGCGCTCGGCGCTTCGGCGTCCTGTCCGCCCTCTGTCTGGCCGTGCTCGTGCTCGGCCTGGACACCACCGTGCTGAACGTCGCGTTGCCGACTCTCGCCGCTGACCTCGATGCCTCGACCAGCCAACTGCAGTGGATGGCGAACTCGTACAACCTCGTCCTGGCGGCTCTACTGCTGCCGGCCGGCATGCTCGGCGACCGGTACGGGCGGCGCAAGATCATTGTGATCGCGCTCTCTCTGTTCGGAGCGGCGTCTCTCGCGTGTGCCCTGTCCAACTCGGCCGGCACCCTGATCGCCTCCCGCGCCGCGCTCGGCATCGGTGCCGCGATGATCGTCCCCGTTGCACTCTCCCTGATCACCGTGCTGTTCCGGACGCCGGCTGAGCGGAAGAAGGCGATCGGGTTCTTCGTCGTTGCCAACAGCATCGGTATGCCGCTCGGCCCGATCGTCGGCGGTCTGCTGCTGGACCACGCCGGCTGGCAATCGATCTTCTACCTCAACGTGCCGATCGCGGTGATGGCCGCGATCGCGGTCAGTCTGCTGGTGCCGGAGTCGCGGAGTACGCGGCGGCCGAGCATCGACTGGCCCGGGATCGCGCTCTCCAGCGCCGGTCTGGCGGCACTCGTGTACGGCGTGACGAAGGCCGGCGAGCACTCCTGGACAGACGGCACGACCATCTTCTTCCTGGCGCTCGCGGTCGTCCTGCTGGCCGGATTCCTCGGCTGGCAACGGCTGGTGACCCGGCGACCTGACGGTGAGCCGCTCATCGAACTGCGGCTGTTCAGCGAGAAGACCTTCACGGGGAGCGCTCTCCTGCTCACCGTCGCGGTGTTCGCGATCTTCGGCCTGCTCTTCACGATGCCGCAGTACTTCCAGGGCATCGGTGGCTCCGACGCGCTGCACACCGGGTTGAAGTTGCTGCCGTTCATCGGCGGGATGACGATCGGCGCGAAGTTTGCCGAACCCGTCGAAGCCCGGGTGGGGACCCGGCTCGTCGTGCTGGTCGGCTTCCTCGTGATGGCGGTCGGGTTCGCGCTGGGCGCCTTTACCGATCTGGACACCGGGTACGGCTACACGGCGATCTGGTTCGTCGTGGTCGGATTCGGACTCGGGTGTTCGATGCCGTCGGCGATGAACGCCGGCCTCGGCGTACTGGACCCGGATCGCGCCGGCACCGGATCCGCTCTGTTGCAGACCTTCCGTCAGGTCGGCGGAACGGTAGGGGTCGCAGTACTGGGGACTGTGCTGAACTCGGTCTACCGCGGCAGCGTCGATGCCGCCGGACTTCCCGCGGAGGCGGCGGACGCGGTTGAGAAGGGCGTTGCCGGCGGGATTGCCGTCGCGACGGAGACAGGGTCGGCCGGACTCCTGAACGACGTGCGCGATGCGTTCATGACGAGCCTGAACACCACCCTGTGGGTATCAGCCGGCATCGCGGTCGCAGGCGCAGTACTGGCGGCCGTGCTGCTGCCCGCCCGCGCTGCGAAGCCTTCCCAGGAAGCATTGATGGGCATCCCGCAGGACAAGTGACAGCAAACCGCGCCCGACTCCGTCAGCAGGAGTCGGGCGCGGTTGCGTGGCTGTCAGTTGAGGTCGAGGCCTGGGTAGAGCGGGTACTTGTCGAGCATTTCGGCGGAGGCCGCGTGGACCTGGTCCGCGACCCCGTCGGCGAGCACGTACTTCGCCTTCGACGGCGCTCCGGCCGAGGTGGTCGTCGGTGTGACGCTGGACAGTACGTCGACCATCAGTTCGGCGACCCGGTCGAACTCGTCGAGGCCGAACCCGCGGGTGGTCAGCGCCGGCGTGCCGATCCGGACCCCCGAGGTGTACCAGGCGCCGTTCGGGTCGCGGGGGATCGCGTTGCGGTTGGTGACGATGCCCGCGTCGAGCAGCGCCGACTCGGCCTGCCGGCCGGTGATCCCGTACGCCGAGACGTCCAGCAGCACCAGGTGGTTCTCCGTGCCATCGGTGACGAGCTTGACCCCGCGCTTCATCAGGCCCTCGGCGAGGCCGACCGCGTTGTCCGCGACGGCCTGCGCATAAGTCTGGAAGGAGGGCTGGCGCGCCTCCGCCAGGGCGACCGCCTTCGCCGCCATCACCTGGCCGAGCGGGCCGCCGAGCACCATCGGGCAACCACGGTCGACCGCGTCGGCGTACTCGGGCTGGCACAGGACCATGCCGCCGCGGGGGCCGCGCAGCGACTTGTGCGTGGTGGTCGTGGTGACGTGGGCGTGCGGGACCGGGTCGAAGTCGCCGGTGAAGACCTTGCCGGCCACGAGTCCGGCGAAGTGCGCCATGTCGACCATCAGGGTGGCGCCGACCTCGTCCGCGATCTCGCGCATCTTGGCGAAGTCCACCTTGCGCGGGTAGGCGGAGTAGCCGGCGATCAGGATCAGCGGCTTGAACTCACGAGCCTGCTCGGCCACCTTGTCGTAGTCGAGCAGCCCGGTCTCCGGGTCGGTGCCGTAGGAGTTCTGGTGGAACATCTTGCCGGAGATGTTCGGCCGGAAACCGTGCGTCAGGTGGCCGCCCGCGTCCAGCGACATACCGAGCATCTTCTGGTCGCCGAGGGCCTTGCGGAGCTTGGTCCAGTCCTCGTCGGTCAGGTCGTTGACGTGCTTCGCGCCGGCCTCGGCCAGTGCCGGGGACTCGATCCGGTGGGCCAGGATCGCCCAGAACGCGACCAGGTTGGCGTCGATGCCGGAGTGCGGCTGGACGTAGGCGTGCGGAGCGTCGAAGAGCGCTCTCGCGTGATCCGCCGCGGCCTGCTCGACGGTGTCGACGTTCTGGCAGCCCGCGTAGAAGCGGTGCCCGACGGTGCCCTCGGCGTACTTGTCCGACAGCCAGTTGCCCATCGTCAGCAGGGTCGCCGGGGAGGCGTAGTTCTCGCTCGCGATCAGCTTCAGCGAGGACCGCTGGTCGGCGAGTTCGGCCCTGATCGCGCCGGCGATGGTGGGTTCCACCGCGCCGATCACCTCGAGCGCGTTGCGGTAAGCGGCCGACGCGGCGGCGGCGTCGAAGGGTTGAGTCATCATCGTCTCCTGAGGTCGCACAGTCTCCTGTGACAGTCGCGGCACCCAGGCGCACGGTGCCGACGTCTTTTCGCTCCCCGGTGGTTCTCCACCTCACGCGCCAGTCGCGACGCGGTAACCCTAGCGTGTGCCCGGCCCGCCGTTGCCCCTTGCGTCCGAAGAACTGGCGGGACGTGTCACCACTTTCGGACGTAAGGATTCGGCATGATCCTCGTGAGGAACCCGGGCGTTCATGTCCGGGACGAATCGCTTCTCTGAACTGTCGGAGGGTCTCATTACGATCCTTGGTGTGAAGATCGTGGTGCAGGTGAAGCTGATCCCGGATGCCGTGCAGGCGGCGGCGATCGGCTCGACTCTGCGGGCGGTCAACGAGTCGGCGAACTGGGTGGCGAAGGTGGCGTTCGACCGGGGTGTGAACCGTGAGTACGAGCTACGCAAGCACACCTACGCCGAACTGAAGGACTGCGGTCTTGGAGCCCAGACCGCCCAGCACACGATCAAGAAAGTGTGTGATGCCTACCGCAGTCTGCGGGCGAACCTCCGGGCCGGGAATCTCGGCAAGCCCGGATCGAGGCGCCGGGTCAGGGCACAGGGCAAGCCGATCGCCTTTCGTCCTGGGGCGGCACAGCCGTTCGACGACCGGTGCCCGTCCTGGCAGTACGACGCCCAGACCGTCAGCATCTGGACAACCGGTGGTCGGTTGAAGGGTGTGCGGTTCGCCTGCTCTGCCGGTGCCCTCAAGATGCTCCGCGACTGCCGTCGGGGTGAGTCCGATCTGATCGAGCGCGATGGCGTGTTCTACCTGGTCGCGGTATGCGAGATCCCCGAAACCCCGCTAAACGAGCATCCTGCTGGGTGGCTCGGCGTGGACCTGGGCGTCGTCAACATTGCCACCACATCGACCGGCTACCGGGCCGCCGGTCGCGGCCTGAACGGGCACCGCAAGCGGCAGTTGGAACTGCGCCGCAAGCTCCAGGCCAAAGGCACTCAGTCCGCGAAACGACGTCTCAAGCGGCGGCGCCACAAGGAACGGCGGCACGCCGCGAACATCAATCACATCATCTCGAAGAGGATCGTGACCGAGGCTGAACGCACCTCGTCCGGGATCGCCTTGGAAGACCTGGGCGGGATTCGGCAGAGGGTACGGCTCCGCAAGCCCCAACGGGTCGCGCTCCACTCCTGGGCTTTCCACCAGCTCGGGACCTTCCTCGAGTACAAGGCACGCCGGGCCGGCGTCCCGCTGGTCTATGTCGATCCGGCCTACACCAGCCAGATCTGTGCGGACTGCGGCCACCTCGACAGGTTGAACCGGGTCGACCAGGCAACATTCATCTGCCGTGCCTGCGGGGTCGTTGCCCACGCGGACGGGAACGCGTCCCGCAACATCGCCGCCCGCGGCGAGGCTGTCTGGACAGCGGGGCGTGAGTCACGCGTCCCAGCCGCCACCTAGGCGGTTCGGACGGAGGAGTCCCACCACAGCCAGTGGTGCCCTACCTCCAAACCCGGCCCTTCAGGACCGGTTAAGTTGACAGGATGCGGTCGACGATTGGGGTGAAGGGCGTGCGGCGGGGGAGGGTGCCGAAGACGCCCGCCCAGTCGCCGGCCAGGCGGGAGGCGACGAACGCGTCGGCGACCTCGGGAGTGGAGTAGCGGACGAGCAGCGAGGCCTGCAGGCAGACCGCCATCCGCGCGGCCAGCCGCCGAGCGCCCGCTTCCGCGTTCTCCAGGTCCGACAGTGTTTCCAGTACGTCCGTGACCGCCGCGTCCAACCGATGATCCGCGCCCCGCGCTGCGCCGACTTCGGTCAGCCAGGCCTCAAGGGATTCCGGTCGCCGGAGCGCGCGCAGTACGTCGAGCGCGTTGACTGTGCCGGAGCCTTCCCAGATCGAGTTCAGCGGTGATTCGCGGAACAGCAGAGGCAGCCCGGACTCCTCGACGTACCCGTTGCCACCGAGGCATTCGAGCGCCTCGGCCACCGTCGCGGAGGTGCGCTTGCAGACCCAGAACTTGGCCAGCGGCAGCGCGATCCGGCGGAAGGCCGCGGCTTGCTCGTCGCCAGCCAGCGAGGCGTCCACGGCGGCGGCGAGACGCATCGAGAGAGCGGTTGCTGCCTCGCTCTCAAGGGCCAGATCGGCAAGCACGTTCTGCATCGCCGGCTTGTCCCGCAGTACTCCGCCGAACGCACTCCGGTACGACGTGTGCCAGGTCGCCTCGACCAGGGCCCGGCGCATCAGCGCGGCGGAGCCGAGCACGCAGTCGAGCCGGGTGGCCGCGACCATCTCGATGATCGTCCGGATCCCGGCGCCCTCGTCGCCGAGGCGGTAGCCGATGGTGCCGTGGAACTCGACCTCGCTGGATGCGTTCGACCGGTTGCCGAGCTTGTCCTTCAACCGTTGCAGGGCAAACGCGTTCTGGTTGCCATCAGCAAGAACCCGGGGGACCACGAAGCAGCTCAGTCCTTCGGGCGCCTGCGCGAGTACCAGGAACACGTCCACCTGGGGAGCGGAGCAGAACCACTTGTGGCCGTTCAGCAGGTACTCGTCGTCGGAGCCTGATGGAGTGGCCGTGGTCAGGTTGGCCCGGACGTCCGAACCACCTTGTTTCTCGGTCATCCCCATGCCCGCGAGGCTGCCGAGCTTGTCCGCCGGGTTCAGCCGGCGGGCGTCGTACTGCGTGGCGGCGAGGCGGGGGATCCACTCGGAGGCGAGCTTGTCCGAGGTCCGGAGCGCCGGGACCGCGGCGTACGTCATGGAGATCGGGCAACCGTGGCCGGGCTCGACCTGGGACCAGACGTAGAAGCCGGCCGCGCGGGTGAGGTGTGGTGATGGGCGATCGCTGATCCACGGTGCCGCCTGGAGTCCGAAGCCGACGGCCTTGTCCATCAGCCAGTGCCACGACGGGTGGAAGTCCACTTCGTCGATCCGGTGGCCGTAGCGGTCGTGGGTTCGCAGTACGGGCGGGTTCTGGTTCGCCGGGAGAGCCTGAGAGAGCGCTTCCTGCGTTCCCGCGAGTTCCCCGATCTCCGTCAGTCCGGATTCGGCCGGCAGGTCGGCCTGCGAGCGCAGAGCGTCACCGAGAGCCGCGTCCTGGGTGAAGAAGTTCACCCCCTGGAGTGGGGGAGCCTGATTCGTTACCGCGAAAGGGTCCGCCATGTCAGTACGGTAAGCGGTCTGGAACGCCCTGGATCCGGGACCCCCGTCTCGTCTGCCGGCGTCCGGCGAGGGTTGACGCACACGCTCAGCCGCTGACCGCGCCCGTCCCTTCCAGCAGCGCGCTGTACGCGGCCTCCGCGGCGCGTCCTGAGGAGACGTCCGACGGGGTGTGCGCGAGGAAGGAGTCCGTCGACCCGCTGTGCACGATCCGGCCCTGGCTCAGGACGGTGACGTGATCGGCCTCCTCGGCGAGGTCGGCGACGTCGTGGGTGGACAGCAGCACCCGCACGTCGCCGGTCACTTCCGCCAGCAGGTCGCGGAAGATCCGGCGCTGCCGCGGGTCCATGCCGGCGGTCGGCTCGTCGAGCAGCAGGACGCGCGCGTCGTGGACCAGCGCGGCGGCCACACCGACCCGGCGCAGCTGCCCGCCGGACAGCTCGCTCGTCCTCGTCCCGGCCCGGGCGGTGAGCTCGACCCGGGCGAGGGCCCGCTCGGCGCGGTCCCACGCGTCGCGCCGGTTCATACCCTTGAGCCAGCCGACGTAGGCGACGTAGTCGCGCGCGGTCAGCCCGGTCATCGGGACGACGGTCTGCGGCATCCAGGCAACCGCCCGCCGGTAGCCGCCGGTCCCGGCGGGCAGCCCGTCCAGGTCGACCGTGCCGCGGCGCGGCCGGGTGACCGAGGCGGCCAGCCGGAGCAGGGTGGACTTCCCCGCGCCGTTGGGCCCGAGCAGCACGGTGAGCCCGTCGGGCAGCTCATAGTCGAAGTCGCGCAGGACCGGCGGCCGCCAGGGCCGGTAGGTGTAGGTGCAGTTGTTCAGACGCAGTGTCATCTGGCTTCCGCCGTTCGGGGGTTCGGTGGGGTGAGCAGCAGGGCGGCGAGCCCGGCGGCGAGCATGAGGGCGGCGCCTAGCGCGGCGTGCGGGGCGCTGGTCGGCTCGGGCAGGACGGTCCACGGGTAGGGGTCGTTGCCGGCCCGGAAGCCGACGAACATCACGGCCAGCAGCCAGCCCACCGGCGCCATGATCGCGGTCTGGCCGGCGACCGCCCGCACGGCGAGCATCAGGCCGGTCAGAAAGGCGGTGTTGCGGGCCACCGCCCCCGCCCCGGTCAGGCCGATCGAGCCGATGAGCGCGCCGACGGCCAGGGCGAGGGCCGCGCAGGCGGCCACGGTGGCGACGGCCAGCGCGGCGTCCAGGGACCGCACCGGCCGGATGCCGGTCGCCTCCTGCGCGGCGAGCCGCGACTCCAGACACAGCATCAGTGCTGACGGCACCGGCACGGGCACGAACATCAGCAGCGCTACTTGCTGGGTGCCGGTGAACGCGGATGGCAGCGCCGCAGTGCCGTTCTGCACCACCACTAGGAGCACGGTGAACAGCAGCAGCGCGGCGGGGAGCACGGCGTGCGCGCGGCGGGCCCGCACCCACCACCTCATCGAACGGTGCCACAGGCGTCGGCCAGGTTCCGGTGGAACCACGCGGCCTGACGGTCCTTCGGCTGTTCAAGGACCTCCGCGACCTCGGTCTCGACCTGGGCCTGCCCCTCGAAGGGGTAGGGCTCGGCCTTGACGGCGCGGCGGTAGCGCTCGCCTTCGCCGACGACGGTGGCGGTCCAGAGGTTGAGCGCGCGGGCGGTGGCGAGGTCGACGCGGTCGCAGTCGTAGCGGACGACCGAGCCGACGAGCAGGTACCGCAGGGTGCCGGCGTCGTGGCCGCGGGTCAGACTCGCGTGCCAGATTTCCCCGGTGGAGTGCTCGATGTAGCGGCCCTCGTTGAGGCTGTCGGTGACCAACTCGGGGTGCTCGTCGACGCCTGCGGCACGCAGGTCGGCGAGGACGGCCAGGACGTCCTCGCGGACCGCCGGCAACTCGTCGTCCACGACGCTCGGCACACACACCTTCGGGCCGGTTCCAGCGCAGGTCATGGGGGCGCGGCCGGTGGCCAGCGGCGGGTTGTGGCCCCAGTCGCGGACCATCAGGTAACCGCCGAGAGTGCCGGAGAGCGCGACGGCGGCAGCGGTGACGACGACGGCCACGCGCAGTGCGAGGGCGCGGACGGGCAGCCAGAGCAGAGCCACGCCGACCGCGATCGCCGCGGTGAACAGCACGTGCGGGACCAGCCCGCGGAACGTGAACTCCTCGCCGAACATCAGCCGTTCGGCGGGCTGACCGGAGATGTGCCGCAGCCAGAACGGGGTGGTGGCGCGGGAGAACGCGACCAGCGCCCACACCCCGGCGGCGAGCAGCGGCGCGACGACGATCCGGGGCAGCCGCAGCCCGACGCTGAACCCAAGGGCGGCCTGCGCGCAGCACACCGCCATGCCGACCGGCAGCGGGGCCAGGCTCGCAAGGGTGGGCCAGACGCCCGCGGCGGCCAGCGAGGTGGCCACCGGAAGGATCATCATCAGCCAGGCCAGTCCGACCACGGGAGCCAGCGCGTGCGCCGCGACCCGGTAGCGGGACCGCGCCGGGGCGAGGGCCCACACTCCCTCGCGGCGCAGCCGACCGCTCTCCCAGGCGGCGAGGGCGGAGGCGACCGCGTACGCGAAGGGGTAGGTGAAGGCGAGGGGGTAGGAGGTGAGGGTGGGGGCGTAGCCGTGGTTGCCGCTCGGCGGCATGCCGGGGCCGAGGTAGTAGTAGTAGAGCGGCAGGCCGAGGGCGAGCGGCGCCGCCCACAACGCGCTGCTCGCGCGGAGCCGGGAGGTGGTTCTCATGGGTGCGGGTTCTCCGGGTGCGGCTCGGCGCGTCAGTCGGCGAGGGTGGTGTCCACGGTGACGCTGCTCACGTCGACATTGAACAGGGTCCCGTCCGAGATGCCGTCGATCGACTTGACCTCGAAGTAGTAGGCCCCGGGCGGCAGCCCGGACTCGGTGCCCGTGCTGGTGCCGCCGTCGAAGCACTTGGTGAACGTCTTCTCGCCATAGCCGTTGTCGGGCCAGTTGTTGATGTCCTGGTAGATCTGGATCCCGACGCTGTTGTCGAGCCGCGAATTGTTGCAGCCCTTGAAGTTGACCTCGGTGTACGACTCGTCGGCCCAGCGGCGCGACTCGAAGCCGATGGTGGCGTCGGTCATGTAGCTGCTCCAGTTGGCCCAGGCGGACGGCGCGAGCAGAACCGGCAGCGCCGCGGCGCCGGCGACAACGGCCGCGATTTTACGTTTACCGCGAAGCAATGCCATAGCAATTCTCCTAGGCGTCAGGAATTCTTTGATGTTCCCGGAAGAGCTTGCGCGCCTTTCCCTCGGTTCGCCCAGTCTTGCCCAGCTATCACCTAGATCTTGCTCAGTTATTCGCCGCGAGCTGTTGCAGCCGTTGAAGTTGACCTCGAAGCCCCGATGTCGGTGTCGGTGGATCTAGGTGATACGTGAGCAAGATCTAGGTGATAAATGAGCAAGACTGGGCGAACCGAGGGAAAGGGCGCAAGATCCTTCGGGAAACAATGATCCAGCCCGACAGAAAGGCGTTAGAGTTATGCCATTGATTCGCGGTAAGAAACGCAAAATCGCGGCCGTTGTCGCCGGCGCCGCGGCGCTGCCGGTTCTGTTCGCGCCGTCCGCCTGGGCCAACTGGAGCAGCTACATCTACGGTGCCACCATCGGCTTCGAGTCGCGCCGCTGGGCCGACGAGTCGTACACCGAGGTCAACTTCAAGGGCTGCAAGTCGGAAGTGAACCTGGCCGTCGGCATCGAGATCTACCAGGACATCAACAACTGGCCCGACGACGGCTACGGCGAGAAGCAGTTCACCAACTGCTTCATAGGAAAGACGAGCACCGGCACCGAGTCCGGGCTGCCGTCGGGGGCGTACTACTTCGAGATCAAGTCGATCGACGGGTCCTATCAGCCGTCCGCGAACTGGGTGACCGCAACCTCCGTCTCGGTCGACACCACCCTCGCCGACTGATTCGGCACGCTCCCTGCCCCGTTCCCGCCCACGAAAGGAGAGCACTTTCATGCCGTCCCCTATCAGGCTCCGCCGCGCGGCCACCGTCGCGGTCGCCGCCACCGCCCTTCCGTTCTTCTTCGCCCAGTCGGCGCTCGCTAACTGGAGCAGCCACATCACCGGCGCCGACGTCGGCTTCGAGTCGCGCCGCTGGGCCGAGGAGTCGTACACCGAGGTCAACTTCAAGGGCTGCAACAACAGCCGCCAGGACATCAGCGTCGGGATCGAGATCTACGAGGACATCAACAACTGGCCGGACGACGGCTACGGCGAGAAGACCTTCACCGCTTGCTTCAACGGCGGCACCAGTAAGGGCACCGAGTCCGGGCTGCCGGCCGGCTCGTACTATTTCCAGATCGAGGCGCACGACGGCATCCACTACACGAACCTGTACACGGTCAACGTGAGCAGCGTCTCCGTGGACACCACCCTCGCCGACTGACGGCACCTCCAGACGCAAGGCCGAGCCGCCGGACCACCCACCGCACGGGACGGTCCGACGGCTCGTCCCGCGTTGTCAGCCGGGAGGTCGCCCTGCGAGCGCAGAGCGTCACCGAGAGCCGCGTCCTGGGTGAAGAAGTTCACCCCCTGGAGTGGGGGAGCCTGATTCGTTACCGC
>NZ_DASRXP010000116.1:0-9730 GCF_035687465.1 Kribbella sp. | reverse complement strand
GAGCAGCGCAGCAAACTCCACGGCGAACTCCTGGTCGCCGTAGTGGGGGTCTGCGCTGACTGTACTCATGCGTCTGCATTAGAACAGATGTTCGATCGATTGCAAATCGAGCAGACCGTCCTGAGATGCCGAATCCCCTTGCCTGTAAGCGTGTGCAGCCGTGGCCATATGATTGCGATAGGCAACTGACGAGGGGATGGCGTCGGATGCGCATCATCTAATAGGTTCTACAGGAATCGTGCCGCGTCGAGGTCCCGCCGTACTGGCGTCACCGGGCCGATCCGATCAAGAACGAAGGCGAGCGTTTGTTCCGTGCCGGCGCAGCCGTCGACGGTGACCTCTCCAGGTACGTCCAGAAGATCGAGACGGTGGTACCACTCACGGAGCTTGTCGGAGGGGACCGCCATCGCGCCGCGTTCATGGCGGCGCAGCGTCTCCTCGAGGGGCACATCGAGGTAAAACACATGACTGGGGCCTGGATGCTCCCCGACCAACCGGCGCAGCATCGTGCCGTAGTGCGGGGAGTACAGGATGCCTTCGAGGATCACGTTGTAGCCGATACCGGCGCAGTACCGCACGGTCTCGGCGATGAGATCGATGTTGTCGCCGGCCGGTACGTCGTGCTCGCGCAGGATCACGCGCCGGAGGTGATCCTGCCCGACGTTGGCCGTACCGGGCCCGAGTGCACGCTGGAGCTCCAGCGCCAGCGTTGACTTTCCCGACGCGGAGTTTCCCCGAATGATCACCAGGTGCGACACATCGGACAAGATAGATGGTGAAGGGCCGCACCGCTCGAAGTCCTCCAAAAACGACATGGCCGCCGCAACTCCTCAGATCGAGGTGTTGCGACGACCATGTGAACCCGCGGTAGGTGCGGCCCTTCGATTGGGGTGGCGTTAGCCGACGTGGACGCCGGGCTTGCCGTCGGAGGCCAGGTCCTTGTGCTTGACCGAGAGGCCGAAGAAGATGACGATCGCGACGCCGACGAACATGAAGGCCGAGAACATGAAGGCCCTGGTGAAGCCGTGCGTGGTGGCGAGCGCGGTGAACTGTCCTTCGAGCTGCTTGATCTGTTCCGGCGACTGCCCGGACTCCGCGGCCTTCTGCAGCCCCGGTGCCAGCTCGGTGAACCTGTCCTTGATGGCGGTGGTGGAGACCGTGCCCAGCAGCGCCAGGCCGATCGCACCACCGATCTGCTGCACCGTGTTCAGTACTGCGGAACCGACGCCGGAGTCCTCGTCCGCCACGCCACTGACCGCGGTAAGGGTGAGCGGCACGAAGATCAGGCCCATGCCGAACGAGAGCAGCAGGATGTACGGCAGCAGGTGGGTGGCGTAGCCGGAGTCGACCTCGAGTTGCGTGAAGCCGAACATGCCGCCCGCGGCCAGTGCCGCACCGACGCCGGCGATCCAGCGCGGGTCCATCCTGGCGATCAGGGTGGAACCGACCTGGGCCGCGACCACGATGCCGAAGCTGAACGGCAGGAAGGCGAAGCCGGTCTCCAGCGCGCTGTAGCCCATGATGTTCTGGATGTAGATGCCCAGGAAGTAGAACATCGAGAACAGCGCCGCGCCGACCACCAGCATGGCGATGAAGCTGACCCCGCGGGTCTTGTTCGCCAGGATCCGGAACGGCATCAGGGCGTGCTTCGAGCGCGCCTCGAGGGCGAGGAAGATCCCGATCAGCGCCACACCGCCGATGATGAAGGCGAGCGTGACCGGGTCCGACCAGCCTTCCTGTGCGGCGTGGGTCAGGCCGTAGACCAGGCCGGTGAGACCGAGGGTTCCGGTGACCGCGCCCGGCAGGTCGAACTTGCCGGTCTGGCGAGCAGACTCACCCAGGTAGCGGACCGCCAGCACGGCCACGATCAGGCCGATCGGGGTGTTGATGAAGAAGGTCCAGCGCCAGGATGCCTCGGTCAGCAGACCACCGAGGATCAGGCCGACGGCAGCACCGGCACCCGACATCGCGGCGTACACACCCATCGCGCGGTTGCGCTCCTTCCCGGCCGGGAAGGTGGTGGTGATCAGTGCGAGCGCGTTCGGCGAGGCCGCCGCGGCCGCGAGGCCCTGCAGGATCCGGCTGGCGAGCAGCACGGTCTCGTTCTGCGCGATACCGCCGATGAACGAGGCGACGCCGAACAGCACGACGCCGAAGATGAACACCTTGCGGCGACCGAGGATGTCCCCGATCCGTCCGCCGAGCAGCAGCAGACCACCGAAGGCCAGCGCGTAGGCGTTGACCACCCACGGCAGCGAGGCGTTGCTGAAGCCGAGATCGGTCTGGATGTGCGGCAACGCGATGTTGACGATGGTGCCGTCCAGCACCACCATCAGCTGCGCCATGCTGATCAGCGCGAGCGCGATGCCGAGGTTGCGGTGGCCGTGCGTTGGCGCGGCCGCGTCGACCGCCGCCGGCTCCGGCGGATCGGCCTTGATGACGTCTTCTGACATGCGGATATATCCCCTCTTGGTTACTGGCTTAGTTGGTCGCTGAATCCGGCCCCTCACCGGTCAGCTAGCCTGCGACCCCCGCGCCGCAGGCAGGATCACGTTGTCGATCACCCGGAGAACAAGCTCATCCGTCGGTTCGATCCCGAGGATGAAGGAGTAATGAATCATCAGGGCGGGCAGCGTCTGCGAGAGCAGTTCGACGTCGACGCCGGCTGCGATCTCACCCCGCCCCACCGCACGTTCGTAGACCCGGGCCACCACGGCCTGCCGCGGTGCGACGAAGCGCTCCTGGAAGGCCCGTTCAAGCTCGTTGTCACGGTGCAGCGCGGTCAGCAGACCGGCCATCAGCGACATCGGCATCTCGGAGGTGAACCCACCCTCGCAACACGAGATCGAGATCAGGTCGCCGCGCAGGCTCCCGGTGTCGATGTCGTCCGGCACCGGACAACCCTTGGCCCGGCTGACGGCATCGACCACCAGCTCCGCCTTGGTCGACCAGCGCCGGTACAGCGTTGCCTTGCTGGCCTTGGCAGCCGTCGCCACCGCGTCCATGGTCAGCCGGTCGTAGCCCAGTTCCGCGACGAGTTCGACGGTCGCGTCGAGGATCTCG
Organism: Kribbella sp.; assembly: GCF_035687465.1. Lineage (NCBI taxonomy): Bacteria > Bacillati > Actinomycetota > Actinomycetes > Propionibacteriales > Kribbellaceae > Kribbella > Kribbella sp. The sequence continues at coordinate 6,667 of NZ_DASRXP010000116.1, read as the reverse complement.
TCCTCGCGACCGCCTTCGACCCGGGGCCGGTGGCGTGGACCGAGTGCAGCAACATCTGTCATGGTCGTTTGATCACCCTGTGTGAGCAGTTAGTAGCTGATAGAACGAAACGGTTTCGTTTCATCCACCACGGTACGACTCATGTGAAGGTTTGCACAAACGAATTTCGGAGAAAGTCAGGAGTGGCATACGTCACTCTGCGTACCACTTGAGCAGTGGTACGCAGGATTCACGCTCAGGTCAGTCGTCGTCCTCGGCGCGACGAGCGGCTTCCATCCGCTGGGCGATCCGCGCGGCGCGTTGTTCGATGCTGCCGGCCAGGCGATCGCGGGCGGCGCGGAGGACGAAGATCGACAGGATCGACGAAACGATCAGGGCGATCAGGAGCAGCGGGAAGATGGACAGCCAGTTGTTCAGGGCGAACCAGAGCACTGCGAAGCAGACCGCGAACAAGGCTGCCCGCAGGCCGGTGTAGATGGCGAATTCCTTCATGGTCAGACTCCGGCGTACGAGTGCAGGCCCGAGACCAGCAGGTTCACGCCGACGAAGTTGAAGATGAAGACGAACCAGCCCACGATCGCGATCGTGGCCGCCCGGCGACCACGCCACCCTGCCGTCGCGCGGGCGTGCAGGTAAGCGGCGTACACGACCCAGGTGACCAGCGACCAGACCTCCTTGGGGTCCCAGCCCCAGTACCGGCCCCAGGCGTACTCCGCCCAGATCGGCCCGGCGACCAGCACGCCGAAGGTCCACAGCGGGAAGGCGAACGCGAGCACCTTGTACGCCGTACCGTCCATCGACTCCGCACTCGGCAGCCGTCGGAGCGAGGCCGACATCGTGCCGCCGGTGAGGACACGGCGCTCGGCGCGCGACTTCACCAGGTACAGGATCGAGACCAGCCCGCCGATGGTGAAGGCACCACCGGAGATCGCGGCGGCGGAGACGTGGATGACCAGCCAGTACGAGTGCAGCGCCGGCACCAGCGGACCGGCCGGGGTGTACAGCGCGAGCGTCGCGAGCCCGAGGACGGCTGCGACGAACAGAGTGACGCCGAGTCCGAGCCACTGCAGTTTGTAGCGGTGCACGAAGAGGAGGTAGACGGCGGCGACCGCAAGCGACGACGTGATGGTGAACTCGTACATGTTGCCCCACGGCACCCGCTCGGCAGCGAGACCACGAGTGAGCACCCCGGTCAGGTGCAGCAGGAAGGCCAGCCAGGTGAGCAGCAACCCAACCCGGCTCGCCGCCTCGGCCCGCTCGGACCTGCTCCCGGCAGCGACCGAGCCAGAAGAACCAGAACCAGCAGAAGGTGCGGCAGCAGCCGGTACTACGCCCGCGCCCGCCTCCGTGGCTCCGACAAGCGCGACGGCTTTCACCTCGGCCGCGGTAGTCACGGTACTGGTGACCGCCCGGCCCATCGCCCACTCGAGCGCGTGCGACATCATCGCCAGCGCATAGATCACGGTGGCAGTCGGGATGACCAGGTTGGAGACGTGCGCGAAGGCCTCCGGGCTCATGGCTGCTCCTGCTTCTTCAAGTCGTCCGTTGTCAAAGCTTGTGCGATGGCCTGGAGTTCGTCGCCGAGACCGCGCTCGGGACCCCGGTCCAGGCCGGCGACCTCGACCACGGTACGCCCGTCCTCGGTCCGTACCCGCACCCAGGTCCGGCGTGGGTGGATGAACAGCGAACCCATCAGCCCGAGGATGGCCAGCAGGATCCCGGCCAGGGCGAGGTTGAGTCCGGGAGTGTGGCTGATCTGCAGCTTCACCCAGCGATCGTAGGAATCGAAGGTGAGCGAGCCGCGGTTGTCCGGCAGGTTGACGCTCTGCCCCGGAGCCAGCTGGAACCGCAGCTTGTCACCCTTGCCGTCGTCGAACTGCGTCAGCTTCGACTTGTCGAGCTGGTACACCGACTGTGGCTTGCCAGTCTCCGTGGCCGGCCGGCCGTAGTACCCGGTCATCACCAGGGCCGGGTTCAGCGCGTCGGGGAAGACCGAGACCGGCCCGCGCTGGTCGATCACCGCGGTCGGTAGGAAGAACCCTTCGAAGCCGAGTTGTTCGGGCCGCGCATCCGGTGCCTTCACCACGCCGAACGACGAGAAGTTGCTGTCCTGCGGGAGGAACGGCACCGGACCGGAGTACGCGATCTGGCCCTTGCCGTCTTTCACAGTGACCCGCGGCGCGTACCCGTGGCCGAGCAGGTGCACGTTGGTGCCGTCCACCTTGAGCGGGTGGTTCACCCGCAGGTCGTACGACTGCTCCGGTGCGTCCGGGGTGGTCTGGTAGGTGATGTTCGCGTTGAACTCCGTGGCCGCGCCGCGTTGCGGTCCGTCGGTCTGGAACTTGGCGGTGAACTCGTTCACCTTCAGGTAGAACGGCGGCAGGTCGTCGGAGTTGAACACCCGGCCCGGGCTGAAGTCGTCGTACTGCGCGATCGAGTTCGAAAAACCGTTGCCGACGACAACCAACACGGTGCCGCGGTAGCCGAGGAGCGCACCCCACGCGGCGCCGATCAGCGCCAGGATCAAGGAGAAGTGGAAGAGCAGGTTGCCGGCCTCGCGGAGATACCCGCGCTCGGCGGCGATCGCACCGTCGTACGACTGCACCCGGAAGCGCCGCCGGCGAAGCTCCTTCGCCGCCAGCTCCAGTACGTCGTCGTCCGCGGCCGGCTCGAACCGCTGGTACCCCGCCAACCGGTTCAGGTTGCGCGGCGGCTTCGGGGGTCGCGCCCGCAAGGCCTTCAGGTAGACCTGCAGCCGCGGCACCACGCAACCGATCAGCGAGATGAACAGCAGCAGGTAGATAGCGGAGAACCACGGCGACTTGTAGACGTCGAAGAGGCCGAGCTTGTCGTAGAACGGCCCGAGCTTCGGGTGCGCCTCGAAGAAGTCGGACACCTTGATCGGGTCGATCGCGGTCTGCGGGATCAGTGACCCCGGCACCGCGCCGAGCGCGAGCAGGAAGAGCAGCACCAGGGCCGTCTTCATCGAGGTCAACTGCCGCCAGGTCCAGCGCAGCCAGCCGACCAGGCCCAGCTTGGGCAGGTCCGGCGGGGCCGGACTGTCGACCCGGTCCTTGACGTCCGTCATCTCACACCGCCGACCCGAAGTTGGCGACCCATTGCCTGAGATCGGCGGTCATCGAATCCCATACCCCTGTCAGCAGCAGTACTCCTACGGCGATCATCAGGACGCCGCCGATCCTGATCACCAGCACCTGGTGCTTGCGCACCCAGGCGACGGCCCCGAGCATCCGGCGGAAGGCCAACGCGGCCACGATGAACGGGATGCCCAGCCCAAGGCTGAACACCAGCGCCAGTGCGGCACCCCGGCCGGCACTGCCCTCCGTCGCGGCCAGGTTCATCACCGTACCGAGTGTCGGGCCGATACAAGGAGTCCACCCGAACCCGAACAACACCCCGAGCAGAGGCGCCGCCGCGATCCCAACCGCTGGAACCCGGTGCACCCGCACGTCCCGCTGCAGGAATCCGAACCCACCAAGAAAGACCAGCCCCAGTACTACGGTCGCGGCGCCGAGCACCCTGGTGATCACGGTCTGGTGATCCAGCATCGCGTTGCCGATGGCACCGAACACCACACCGGTCAGGATGAAGACGGCCGAGAATCCCGCGACGAACAGGCTGGTCCCGGCCAGCATCCGGCCGCGGCGTTCCGTGCCCAGCTCGGCGGCGGACAGCCCGGTCACATAGGAGAGGTAGCCCGGCAGCAACGGCACCACGCACGGCGAGAAGAACGAGATCGCTCCGGCCAGCACCGCGATCGGCAGTGCCACCAGCATCGAGCCCGTCATGGACTGCGCGAACCACTCACCCACTGTGTTCAGCCATTCCGGTCAGCCAGCGGCCGCATCTTGGACCATGCCGACCAGGGTCTCCTTGGTGACCGGCCCCAGCACGCGCGCAGCCACCTTTCCGTTCTTGTCGATCACCAGCGTGCTCGGGATCGCGGACGCCGTGATCTGGCCACGGAACTTGAGCAACTGCTTGCCGTTCGGGTCGTAGATGCTCGGGAACCCGACCCCGAACGCCTCGACGAACTTCTTCGCCTGAGCCATGTCCAGGTCACGGTTGTTCAGCCCGATGAACTGCACCGAGGAGCCCAGCTCCTTCGACGCGGCGTTCAGGTCGGGCGCCTCGGCCCGGCAGGGCGGGCACCAGGAACCCCAGACGTTCATCACCACGACCTTGCCGCGGTGGTCGTCGAGGTTCCACTGAGCGCCGTCCAGGGTCTCGCCGCCGAACGCCGGGGCCGCCACGCGCTTGTCCGGCACGAACGTCGCCACCCGTCCGCTGTCGCTCACGAATCCGGTCTGCCCGTCCCGGTTGTCACTCGCCTGCTGCCCCGTACTGCACGCCGTCAGCCCGACCAGCAGCCCCGCCAGCACCAGCGCAGTCCGTCGCATCAGGCGCCTCCGACGAACTTCTTCGGGTTCTTCACCGGCAGCAGGTCCTTGGCCGGCTCGGCATAGCCCACCGACACGATCGAGTCCCCGTGGAAGGTGAAGGACGTCAGGCTGGCCAGACTGCACTGCCTCTTCCGTGGGTCGTGCGCCAGCCGGCGGCCCTCGACAGCGGACCGGACGATCCAGATCGGCAACTGGTGCGAGACGATCAGCGCCTCGTGCCCGGCGGCCTTCTGCCGGGCGGTCTCGATCGCGTCCCGCATCCGCCGGACGAGCTGCTGGTACGGCTCACCCCAGGACGGCTTCAACGGGTTCCGCAGCAGCCACCAGGCGGTCGGGTTGCGCAGCGCGCCGTCCCCGACGCCGAACTTCTTGCCCTCGAACAGGTTCGCGGCCTCGATCACCCGCTCGTCGATGTCCGGGGTCAGGCCGAGCGTGGTGGCGATCGGCTCCATCGTCTCCCGGGCCCGCTCCAGCGGCGAGCTGACCAGGTGCACGATGTCGCGGCCGGCCACGTGCTCGGCGACCCGGTCGGCCATCTTGCGGCCGAGCTCGGACAGATGGAAGTCGGGGATCCGGCCGTAGAGCACGCCGGTCGGGTTGTCCACCTCGCCGTGACGCATCAGGTGCACGACCGTCGTTTCGGTCACCGCTACGGATCCCTTCAGCTCTCTACTGCTGCCGCTGCCCGGGCTGCCCCGGCCAACGCTGTCTCGAGTGTGGCCAGTGCGTCGTCGTCTATCGCCGCACTCACGAACCAGGCTTCGAAGGCACTCGGCGGCAGGTAGACACCGGCGTCCAGCATGGCATGGAAGAACGCGGCGAACCTGGGCAGCACCTGGGCACTCGCCCCGGCGAAGTCCCGGATCGGTCGAGGAGCTTCCGAGGACTCCACGAAGAAGACGCTGAAGAGGTTCCCGGCGGCCTGGATGACGTGCGGCACACCTTCCTTGTCCAGCGCGGTGGCGACCAGCCGCTGGATGGTCGCGGAGGTCTCGTCGATCCTCGCGTAGACGTCGTCCGTTGCCAGCCGCAACGTCGTCAGGCCGGCGGTCGTCGCGATCGGGTTCCCCGACAGCGTGCCCGCCTGGTAGACCGAGCCCTCCGGAGCCAGGTTCGACATGATCTCCGCCCGGCCTCCGAATGCGGCTGCCGGGAAACCACCGCCCATCACCTTGCCGAACGTCATCAGATCCGGCTCGACCCCGTCCACGCCGTACCAGCCGGACCGGGTGATCCGGAAGCCGGTCATCACCTCGTCGGAGATGAACAGCGCGCCGTTGTCCTTGCAGGTCCGGGCCAGGAACGCGTTGAAGCCGTCCTGCGGCGGGACGACCCCCATGTTCCCGGGCGACGCCTCGGTGATCACCGCCGCGATCTGGTCGCCGTACTCCGCGAACGCCTGGCTGACCGCGGCCTGGTCGTTGTAGGGAAGGACGATCGTGTCGGCCGTGGTGGCTTCCGTGACTCCCGGCGTACCGGGGATGCCGAGGGTGATCACGCCGGAGCCGGCCTGGGCGAGCAACGCGTCCACATGTCCGTGGTAGCAGCCGGCGAACTTGACGATCTTGGCCCGGCCGGTGGTGCCACGGGCCAGTCGCAGCGCGGACATGGTTGCCTCGGTACCCGACGAGACCAGCCGCACCTTCTCCACCGGAGTACGGGCGACGATCTCCTCGCCCAGTTCCACCTCCGCCTGCGTGGGAGTCCCGTACGACGTGCCGCGGCTGACCGCCGCTTGGACGGCGGCCGTCACCTCGGGATGGGCGTGGCCCAGCAGCATCGGGCCCCATGAGCAGACCAGATCGACGTAGTCGTTGCCGTCGACATCGGTGATGTGACATCCCTCACCGGAGGCCATGAAGCGCGGCGTCCCACCGACGGCACGGAAGGCGCGGACCGGGGAGTTCACCCCGCCCGGCGTCACGGCGGAGGCTCGATCGAACAGGCTGGCGGAATGCTCGGTGTGAACGGACACGGCGGCCATTCTCCCCGACAGACCTGTGCGTCCGGTGGGCGGGGACCACGCTTACCAACGTCCCTTCGGCCGGTAAGTAGCGATTGGGGGCTTCACTTGTCGGTTGTTACGCGCCAGTATGGGTACCCGGTGACCGCCCGGGCACTGTCCGCGTCCACCCGTAACCCACGCAGGGAACGGACGTTAGACCAGATACGGGCTGTGATCGGGACCGATTTGGTAGACGTGTCCGCAGCGTGGGGCGGGGCAGGTCGATGAGGCACGGAGG
>NZ_DASRXP010000115.1:0-28297 GCF_035687465.1 Kribbella sp. | reverse complement strand
TGGTGCGGTGGCCGCCGTCCGCCAACCGGACCTCGACGGTTCTCTCGCCGACGAAGCGGGCCTCGCCCATGATCAGTTCGGCCCCACTCGCCTGGTACCGGTCCAGGTGGAACTGCCGGAGGCTGTCGACCATCGCCTGCTTCCTGGCCTGTACTCCGCGCATGCTGGTCACGGCCGACTCGAGTTCGATCCCGAACTCGGCTGCCCGCAGGGTGAAGGATCTGACCTTCGCCGAGTGAATGATGTTCTTGCTCGGCAGGCAGGCGATGTTCGGGCAGGATCCGCCGACCAGGCTCCGCTCGATCACCGCCGTACGGTGTCCCGCGGCCGCCATCGTCCAGGCGAGGTACTTACCTGACTCCCCACTGCCGATGACGAGGATGTCGTAGGTATCGGGCATCTGGTGTGTGTCTCCTGCGAAGTCGTGGAGGGACACTTTTCACGCTAGGTCGACCGATGGCCGGACACATTCCTGCTAGCTGCTACGGCCCGGCCAACTGGAGATTGGCAGCGGTCGCGGTGAGCACGACGGCCTGGCCCTCGACCGCGACATCCTTCAGCGAGGCACCGAACGGCAACTCCGGGAGCTGGATGCCCTTGGCCAGTTGCGACGTCAGCGCCTCGCGGATGGCCGACGGAATCGAGGTGGACAGCTCGCCGACCACCAGCCTGATCCGGCCGTTCTGCGCCTGCGGCTGGACGGTCGCGCTGACGTCGCGCCCCAGGATCCTCACCTGAGCCTGCAGTTTCCCGCCGGCGATCCGCAGCGTCAGCCCGTCCAGGCCGCTGGTACGGGCGACCAGCTTGGTCAGGGCATCCGGCGACAACCGCAGCCGAACGTCGGAGGAGTCGACCGTGACAGTCGCGTTCGAGTCGCCGGTGAGCGCTTCACGCGGCACATGCACCCCGCTCATCGCCACGGTCAGGTCCTCGGCCTGAATTGCCGAGACGGTCGGCCGGTCCATGGTCAGCGTGACCCCGGAGAACTCGCCCCTGGCCAACTGCGGCAGAAACCCGAAGCCGTCCACCTCCACCGAGGTCTCAGCCGCCCGTACGTCGTACTTCGCCGCCTCGTCCTCCGCGAGGACAGCGAGCCGGTCCTCGGCGAACGACTCGGCCAGCCGGTCGACGACGAAGCCCAGACAGAGCAGGATCACCACGGTGATCACCAGCCCCCTGAGCCGACGCCGTGGTCTGCTGGAACTCATCAAAGCCTTCCTGGTCAGTCCTTACTGGGGCGGAACGTCGTGCGCCAGATCGTAGGAGTAGTCCCCGTCGTACTCCGGTGTCGCGGTGACCACGGCTTCCCGCTCCTCCGGACCCTCCGAACCCGCACCGCCGACCTCAGTCATCTCATGCGCGAGGTCGTACGCCAGATCCGGACCCACCTCCGCGATCGCCTCAGGCTCCTGATCGCTCACGGCTCACCACTTTCTCTCGGGGCGGGTCCAGTATGACCGGAAGGTCGGGCACATCGTTGATGTGCAGGACCGAGCCGTTCTCGAGGGGCCGGTTCAGCAAGGACCAGATCTTGCGCGCGACGTCCTCCGGTCTGGACAGACCGCCGCGGGCCTGGAGCTCGCGGAAACGGCGGGCGTTCGGGAGCAGGTCGTCGTGGCTGGACCGGAGCTCGGCCTGCATGGCTGTGTCGACTGAGCCCGGCGCGACAGAGATGACCCGGCAACCCGGCTTTCGCCGTTGCTGTTCGAGCCCCACCACTCGGACCCAGTGATCCACCGCTGCCTTGCCGGCGCAGTAGCTCGACTCACCCTCGTACGGTCGCAGCGCAGCGCCCGACGACAACATCATCAGGTGTTGCTCGCAGCTCAGACCGACCACAGCCTGCAGGAACGCCTGGCCCAGCACCTGGGCCGCTGCCGAGTTCAGCAGCACGTTCCGCGTGTACTCCGCGGTGTCGACGCCATCTGCAGGTCCCAACGGCGTCAACGTGGCCGCGTTGTGCACGAAGACGACCCGATCACCGTCGAAGCCGGCCAGCCGACGGGTGAAGTCCTCCTCGACCGCCGGCCAGGAGGCCGGGTCCGCGAGGTCGGCCGCCACGTGGTGCGTGCCCTGCGTCCCACCCCGTCGGGAGATGTCGATGATCTCCGCCTCGTACGGGATCGTTGCCGCAAGGGCGGCACCGATGCCGGCGGAGGCGCCGGTGATCCACACGAGCATCCGGCTCAGCGTGCTCATCGCTTCACTCGGGTTTCCCCGTCCGGCAGGAACTCGAGCAGCAGCCGTAGTCGGAACTCGGCAGGCAAAAGTCGCTCATGACGTAGTACCCCCTGATGCAGTTCCCCCAGCAGCGCGCCCCCACGGTGCGCCGTGTCAGGGCTGCAGCCTACGACTTGAGTTCGCGTTTGGGATCCGCCATGAAGCCCCTATTTGCTAAGAATCCGGGTCGGAACGGCGAAGGTGTCACCCGCCGCAGCCACGTGCTCGCAGTACGGCGACAATCGCGGCGTGGGGCATGATGTGCGCATGGTGAGCTCCTCGGAGATCGCTGCGCTCGCTCGCGATCGGCTCGGTTTCGATGCGCTGCGGCCGGGCCAGGCAGAGGCGGTCGGGGCCGTGCTCGAGGGGCAGGACACGCTCGCCGTTCTCGCCACCGGGACAGGCAAGACGGCGATCTACCAACTTGCCGGGCTGGCGTTGGGCGGCGTGACGATCGTGGTGAGTCCTTTGGTGGCTCTGCAGCGTGATCAACTGCGTGCGCTGTCGGAGCACCCGGCAGGCGTCGCGGTCGCCGAGTTGAACGCCAGTGACCACAGCGGCCAACGAGTGGCCCGCGATCTGCTGGCGGAAGGCCGTCCGGGATTCGTGCTCTTGTCGCCGGAGCAGCTCACGCATCCCGACGTACTCGAACTGCTCGCGAGTTCCCGGCCTCGTCTGGTGGCTGTCGACGAGGCGCACCTGGTCAGCGAGTGGGGACAGGACTTCCGGCCGGACTATCTGCGACTCGCCGCCGCCATCGGCGCGATGGGACGGCCGCCGACCCTCGCGTTGACCGCCACCGCCTCGCCGCCGGTCCGGGACGAGATCATCCATCGGCTGGAACTGCGTACTCCGGCCGTGGTGGTCGGTGGGTTCGACCGGCCGAATCTCAACCTCTCGGTCTTCACGTTCGCCGACGAGGAGACGAAGGGCCGCCGCCTGCTGAGTCATGTCCGATCGTCGCGCGGACCGGGCATCGTCTACGTGGCCACGCATCGCCACGCCGAGGAGTTGGCCGCTGAACTCGAGGTCGCCGGTGTATCCGCGGAGGCTTACCACGCCGGCCTGTCCGCCCGGCAACGCCGCGAAGTACAAGATGGCTTTCTGGCCGATCGCTACCGGGTCATCGTCGCCACCATCGCGTTCGGGATGGGCATCGACAAACCGGACATCCGGTGGGTCAGTCACGCCGAGGCGCCGGGGTCGATCGACGAGTACTACCAGGAGATAGGCCGCGCGGGTCGCGACGGAGAGCCGGCCGACATCGAGCTGTTCTACCGCCACGCCAACTTGGGACTCAACCGGTTCTTCGCCTCAGGTGGCGTCAGCGACGAGGATCTCCTTACTGTCGCCACCGCGATCGACGAGCACCACCCCGCGGACATCGCCGAACTGGCCGCCGCGAGCCGGCTCAGCGCAGCCCGGGTGGAGCGCGCTCTCGGCCGGCTGACGGACGCCCGGGTGGTCACCGTCGGGCACCGTTTCCGTCTCATCGCGCGAACTGATGTCGAGAAGGCAGTCGCAGCCGCATCGGCGGTCGAGCACGATCGGCGCGAGGTCGCCCGCTCCAGGGTCGAGATGATGGCGGCGTACGCCGAGTCCGGCGGCTGCCGTCGCGAGTGGTTGCTCAGCTACTTCGGGGAGCAGTACGAAGGTCCCTGCGGCAACTGCGACAACGACCTGGCCGGCCGCACGACCGAGCCGGCCGTCGACGAGCCGTTCCCGGTCGGCAGCCGGGTCAAGCACCCGACCTTCGGGCCAGGCCTGGTCGAGCGTTACAGCGGTACCACGATGACGGTGCTGTTCGACCGCGTTGGCTACAAGGAACTCCGGACCGCCTTCATGACGTACAACCATCTCCTCGAGCTCCTCGGGCCGGAAAGCTGAACCCTGACCTGATGTGCTCGTGACCATTCAGCGCAAGCATGGCTGTATGGGCACCGAGGGAGTGGATCCGGACGCGTTCGACGCGTTCGAGGCCGCGGGCTGGGACCAGCGCGCGGAAGGGTATGTCGGCGTGTTCCTCCCGCTGACCGCACATGTCATCAATCCCTTGCTGGACGCGGGGAACGTCGGCCCGGGCACCCGGGTCCTGGACGTGGCATCGGGACCCGGCCATGTCGCCGCGGCCTGCGCGGCCCGCGGGGCGACGCCGATCGGCTTGGATGTGTCATCGCAGATGATCGCGGTCGCGCGCGGGCGCTATCCGGGACTGGACTTCCGGCAGGGCGACGCCCAGCACCTGCCTTTCGAGAACCGCTCGCTGGACGCGGTGGTCGGCAACTTCGCGATTCTCCACTTCGGGCGTCCGGAGCGGGCGGTCGCGGAGTTCGTCCGGGTGTTGCTGCCGGGCGGTTCGGTGGCGTTGTCGACCTGGGACAGTCCTGTGCGAGCACGGATCCTGGGCGTCTTGCTGGACGCGGCCGCCGAGGTTGGCGCCGTACCGTTACCCCACCTGCCACCCGGTCCGCCGTTCTTCCGCTTCGCCGAGGAGTCGGAGTTCGACCGGCTCCTGCGGACCGCCGGTCTTCGCGAGGTCGACGTACGAACCGTCAGCTTCAGCTACCACTACGAGAGCGCGGACCACCTGTGGGACGGGATGGCCCGCGGCACCGTCCGGACGCGAGCGCTGATCTTCGACCAACCCGAGGACATCCTGGCGCGGATCCGGTCCGCCTACGAGCGCAACATCGAGGAGTACGCCGTCGCGGGCGGCGGGTTCGACCTCCCGGTCTCCGTGAAGGTGGCCTCCGGGACGCGATGACCCCCGTTAGCGCATGCTTTTGATCAGGCGCGCGAAGACGATGTTGACCAGCGTGATCCCCAACCACATGGCGAACACGGCGTCCGATTCGGCGTGAGCGCCGGCCGTCAGCCAGATCGTGCCGACCACCCCGAAGAGGAGGGAGAAGACCGGCACCGCTACGTAGGAGTTGTCCGGCTGCTGCTCCTTCTTCTGCGGGGGCCTGCCGACCCCGCGCTGCGCCAACCGGTCGTCCACCCGCTGGTCGATGGATACCGCGGCGTTGGCGACGAAGGACTCCAGTACGGCGCTCTCGTACTCGGGACCCAGCTCCTTGCGGGCGCCGTACGCGGCGGAGGCTTCATCACGGAAGTCGGAAGTTACCATGGCCCGCACCCCATGCTTCAGAAGAGAGGCGTACGGCGTACACCTACGGTAAAATCTAGGTGGACGCCGTACACCTGTCAAGGGAAACGGCCCGGTCCGGAGGCCCGCCGCAGACGAAAGGTGATGGTGGACATAGCCACGCAGCTCGACGCCGCGACGCAGCCCCGCACGCCCCTGAGCAAGGAGCGGATCCTGGCCGCCGCCGTCGCGCTGGCCGATGAAGGCGGCGTCGACGCACTGAGCATGCGCAAGATCGCGCATGCCCTCGGTGTCGTGCCGATGGCGCTGTACAAGCACGTGTCCAACAAGTCCGAATTGCTGGACGAGATGGTCGATGCCATCGTCGGCGAGATCGACCCGCCTGCCGACGGGGCCGACTGGAAGACGACCATCCGGCGGCGGGTGCTGTCAGCCCGCCGGATGCTGCTGCGCCACCCGTGGGCCTCCCTGGTGATCGAGTCGCGGAGTGATCCGACCCCTGCGGTGATGGCGTACATGGATTCGATGATCGGGATCTTCCGGGCCGGCGGCTTCACGATCGACCTGACCCATCACGCGTTGCACGCCATGGGCAGCCGACTGCTCGGGTTCTCCCAGGAGCTGTTCGAAGCCACTGATCAGGAACCGGCCGCGCCGCCGCCCGAGGTGGCTGAGCGGTTTCCCCATCTCACCGAACTGGTCTCGGCGATCTCCCATGAGGGGGGATCCGTCGTCGGCCCTGGGTGCGATGACCAGTTCGAGTTCGAGTTCGCGTTGGACCTGCTGCTGGACGGCCTCGAGCGGCTGCGCGACGCAGCCTGACTCTCAGCTCTCGGCGAGGTCTTCGGGTGGCAGCGTCGACAGTATTTGTACGGCGCGCAGGAAGGCGCGTCGGTCGGCCGGGGAAAGCTGGGCCAGTAGGCGATCTTCGTTGGCCTGGATGGCGGCGCGGGCTGATCTGCGCGCCTTGCGACCGTTCGGCGTGATCGACAGCAGTCGGGCCCGGCGATCGTCGGGGTCCGGGTCGCGGGCGATCAGCCCTGACTGCTGGAGTTCGTCGAGGGTGCCGATGATGCGAGTCTTGTCGGCTCCGATCGCCTCCGCGAGCGCGGTCTGCGTCCGTACGGGGCTGTCGTCCAGCGTGCTGAGAACGGCGTAGCCCCACATGGAGATCCCGTGCGCGGCCAGCACCGGCAGCTCGGCCGCGATGAGGGAACGCACCAGGGGTGCCAGCATCGCGGCGAGGTCGCGGCGTTCGCCGCCCTGATTCGTCATGCACTGAAGATACTCATTGACAGATGGTAAGCGTGAGTAGATCATATGCATATGCCTACTAATTCCGAACCGCAGACCATCCCACCGGAACTGCGCCGGCTCGACGCGCTGGCCGCCGAGGCCGACCTGATCGAGCTCAACGCGCAAGCGGTCCGCACCAGCGTTCGTCTGGTGGAACAGGCGGTCGCCGAGGATCTGGCCAGACCGACGCCGTGTGCCGGCTGGACGCTGTACGGCCTGCTCGCCCACATGGCCACCCAGCATTACGGCTTCGCAGCGGCGTCCAGAGGTGAGAGCGACCTGGCGTTGTGGAAACTGCGGGCCCTCGGCAACGATCCTGTCGACGCCTACCGTGCATCCGCCGAGCAGGTGCTCGCAGCCTTCGCCGCCGAGGACGTCCTGGACCGGGCGTTCCCGTTGCCGGAATTCGCCCTGGACCTCCAGGTCTCAGCGGCGCAGGCGATCAGCTTCCACTTCATCGATTACGTGGTGCATTCCTGGGACGTCGCGAAGACCCTGAACCTGGACCTGCAGTTCGAACCGGAGTTGCTCGACACAGCACTCATCGTGGCCAAAGCGGCCCCTGGCGGCGACGCCCGCCTCGCCCCAGGATCCGCCTTCGCGCCAGAGGTCCCCTGGTCCGGCGACAACCGCCTCGACGAAGTCATCGCCCTCCTCGGCCGCGACCCCAACTGGTCCCGCTGATCCGGTCGGGGCGGCGGGTTGACCTCAAGTGTGCTTGAGGGATGAGGCTGGGGGTCCACTGAGGAAGGGGTTCCAGCATGAAGGTTGCCTATGTCACCGTGCCCGGCGGGCCGGAGGTGTTGCAAGTTCGCGAGGTGCCGACGCCGGCTCCTGAGCAAGGGCAGGTTCGGGTTCGGGTGCGGGCCGCGGGGGTACAGCCCTTCGATCTCGCGGTGCGGGAGGGGTGGCGTCCGCCGTACGCGAGCGGCGACTTGCCACCGGTGCCGGGGAACGAGTTCGCCGGCGTGATCGATGAGGTCGGGGATGGGGTCACGGGCTGGACGAGTGGCATGGAGGTGCTCGGATTCCGTCTGCTGGGCAGCTATGCGGAGTACGTCGTCGTCGACGCCGACCAGATCGTCAGCAAGCCCGCATCGATGTCGTGGGAGGTCGCGGGTGGGTTCACCGCGGGGGCGCAGACGGCGGAGTTGGCGTGGGAGGAGGTCAAGCCGCGCACCGGCGATGTCGTGCTGATCCACGGGGCGGCGGGCAATGTCGGAGGGTTCGCCGGGCAGTTGGCCCGACTGCGTGGTGCGCGGGTGATCGGCACTGCGAGGCCCGAGCATCACGATTACCTGCGCGAGCTTGGGATGGAGCCGGTCGACTATCAGACGGACTTGCTCGGCACTGTGCGATCACTCGCGCCCGACGGAGTGGACGTAGTACTGGACTGTGCTGGTCGGGAAGCCCTTGAGGTCACGCTGGAGGTGGCCAAGGATCTGTCCCGGACGCGGACTGTCTACGCGCACGAGGAGGGCCCGAAGGTCGGCATCGCCACGCTGTCGGGGATGCGCTCGGCGGATCGGCTGGCGCGACTGGTCGCCCTGTACGCCGATGGTGAACTGTCGTCGCTGATCCGCTCGGTCTATCCGTTGGACCGGGCCGCGGACGCGCATCGCGAACTCGCCACCGGCCACGGGCGGGGCAAGATCGTGATCGCCATCGACTGACAGTTGGTCTGCTTCACGGGCTTGCTAATAGTTAACCGCAGGTGTAACTATTAGCGCATGGTGGACGATGAGGTGGATCGCTTCTTCGAGGTGCTGGCCGATCCGACCCGGCGGCAGGTGGTGCGACTGCTGGGGGAGGGGCCGCAGCGAGCTGGTCAGCTGGCAGCCGCGACCGGTTCGTCGTCGCCGGCGATGAGCCGGCACTTGCGGATCTTGTTGTCCGCCAACCTGATCACCGATGAGCGAGTGCCGGACGACGCCAGGCTGCGGGTCTTCCGGTTGCGCCAGGAACCGGTCGTCGCCGTACAGGCCTGGCTCGATCAGGTGCAGGCGCACTGGCGGGACCAGTTGGCGGCCTTCAAGCAGCACGTCGAATCGAAGGAGACATCGTGACCAAGCAGTCCGCTTCCGCGTCCGTCGAGGTCTCCGCCGAGCCGGCGACCGCGTTCCGGATCTTCACCGACGAGATCGATCTGTGGTGGGTCCGGGGACCGATCAACTTCTTCGACGCCTCCCGGGCGGTGGCGATGCAGATCGAGCCCGGGGTCGGCGGCAGGATCCTGGAGATCTACCGGCGCGGCAGCGACACGGTCGACGAGGATGTGCTCGAGCTGGGCCGGATCACTGCCTGGGAGCCCGGATCACTGCTGGCGTACCGCAGTTCGGTGGACGACACCGAGACGGAGATCCGCTTCGAGCCCTTCGACGGCGGGACGCGAGTCAGCGTCGAGCAAGCCCTCGTCCGAGGTGGCGAGAAGGCGTTCTACTTCTGGCCGAACGTGATCCCGTGGTTCGCATCCTGGGGTGCCCGCCGAGACCTTCCGCCGACGCCGCGCGAGCTCGACCGGCTGAGTATCGCCTTGTACTACGAGGATCCTGCGGCCGCGATTCGCTGGCTGCACAAGGTGTTCGGCGTGGACTCCTGGGACTCGATCGCGCCGGACGACGAACACCCGCCGTGGATCGAGCTCCACATCGGCAACTCGGCGATCCTCCTGTTCCAGTTGAAGGAACGAGGCTCCGGCTCCCGGCCGGTCGATCACGCGGTCTGGGTCTACGTCAACGACCTCGACGCGCACTTCGCCCGGAGCTCGGCCAACGGAGCGAAGATCGTCACCGAGATCCACCAGCACGGCTACCGCGCCTATGAGGCCGAAGACCTGGAAGGCCACCGCTGGACCTTCGCCCAGGCCAGACCCACGATGGAGTGACGAAGATCCAGCAGATTTCAGGCCGCCGACCAGACGGCTCGGCGGTCGCTTCCGGCACACTGGCGGCGACCGGAAGCGACCACTGAGCAGTCGGGGTGCTGGTCAGAGGGTGGGGCGAGCCTGGTGGAACGTCGTCACCGACTGGAAGGCGTCAGCGACCTTCAACGCCAGGGCGTCGTCGCCGGGCTTTGCCGCGCACTGCATCGACAACGGCATCCGCTCCTTGCTGGACAACCCGGTCGGGATGGCCACGGCAGGAGCGCCGCTGAGGTTCCAGATGTTGGTTTTGCTCCCGGTGGACGGTCGTGACGACGGCACTCCGCCGCCCGCGATCAGCCCGGCGATGTTGTCATTCGGGTGGATGATCACGTCGATCGTGTCGAACATGGACAGGAACTCGTCGCGCCACAAGCGGCGTACGCGCTGCGCCTGGATGTAGGCATGGCCTGGCACCAGCACGCCGGCGGACACCTTGTTGCGATAGTCCTCGGACATCTTCTCCGGCCGGGTGAGCAGGTTCTGGAACTGGTACGCGGCGACTTCGGAGCTGCGCACCGTGTCATAGAACGAGCTGACACTGGTCGTCCGTGGCAGCAGCACCTTTGTCCGGATCGTCCGGATGGTCGCGCCCAGGGAGCGGATCACCTTGACGGCGTCGTCGAAGGCGGCCAGCTCGTCGTCGTTCGGCACGCCGAGGAGGTAGTCCCCGGGCGCCGGAATGCCGACCACCACACCGCGCAACGGCTTGCCGCCGCTGTTGTCGCCCATATCGCGGGCGAGCCGATAGCTCTTCACCTTCAGCGAGAGCGGATCCAGTGGATCCTCGCCACCGACGGCGTCGATCACCAGCGCCGCATCCCGGGCGCTGTGCACCAGGCAGCCGACATGGTCCATCGACCAGGCCAGCGGGAAGATGCCGTGCAGACTGACCGTTCCGTAGGTCGGCTTGAATCCGGTCACGCCGACGTTCGCGGCCGGTCCCCGGATCGAGCCACCCGTACACGTGCCCATGCCGATCATGAACTCCGATGCCGCGATACCTGCCGCCGAGCCCGAGCTGGACCCACCAGGAGTCCGCAGCAGATCCCAGGGGTTCTTGGCGTTGCTGACGGTCGAGGTGGCGAGCTCGCTGGTACCCATCTTGCCCATGATGATCACGCCGGCGGCCTTCAGCTTGGCCACCGACGTGGCGTCGAACTCCGGCACGAAGCCCTCGTAGAGCTTGGAGTTGCCTTCGGTGACCTTGCCTTTGGTGAAGTAGATGTCCTTGATTCCCACGGTGATGCCGTGCAGTGGCCCGCGGTAGTGGCCCCGTTTGATCTCGTTCTCGGCGGCCCGGGCGGCGGCGAGGATCTCCTCCGCCGGGTAGGGGTTGACGAAGGCCTCCACTCCTCCCTCGACCTTGGCGATTCTGGCCAGAGTCGCCTTGGCGAGGTCGACGGGGGACAGTTTGCGCGCTCTGATCAGCTGTGCGGCCTGCCACACCTCCAGGTCATACAGGTCGACGTCGGGGATCGTGCCTTTGAAGGGTCGCGTCGGGCTGGCGGAGGCAGTGCCGGGAGCCGCCGCGAGCAGTCCGGTCGCGGTGGCCGCCGTCGCTGCCGCGCTGGTGACGAAGCCTCGGCGGCTCAGGCCCGCCGAGGGGGTTTCGGAGTCGGTCACTGTTTTGACCTCGTGATTGCTCACGGCAACCAGTCCGGGACGAGCTGGGTGATCGGGGCCGGTGAGGTGGCTTGCGGAATCGCGTCCAGTACGGCTTTGCACTCGGCCATGCCGTTCAGCACGGCGGCCAGGATCGCGGTGGGTAGCTGGGCATCGCTCAGCCCGAACGCCGGTCCGACCTGGCGGGCGTAGGCGAGGGCTGTCGCGTCGTCGTAGGGGGGTGGCATTGATCTCCTTCGTTTTGCTTTGGCCGGCCGGCGGTACGGTCCCGGCTGGCGGCTCAACGATGGGTGGAACGCTGACGTATCAGCAATATCCGTCGCGCAAGATTTCCCGGCTCGTCACAAGACAACGTTGTCAGTCGCGTCGGCGCCACGCACTTGTAACAACCGAGGCGGTTACGAGGTGGCTGCGGGGGTGGTGAGCCCGACCAGGTCTGTGCTCACTTCCCATAGTCGGGCGGCGACTGACTCGTCGTAGCTGCGTTTGGAGGACGTCGTTGCTTTGCTCTTGGCGAAGTAGAGACCGCTGACGTGACCAAGGTCGGTTGCTGAGGCCAGGTGGATCGACGTCGCGGCGCCCTTGGCCGGGGACTTCATGAACGGTCGCAGGACAGGAACGAACAGTCGCTGGGCACGACCGGGGTCGTCGGCTCCGAACGCCGTGCTCACCAAGCCGGGATGTACTGCGTTCGCGGTGACCGAGGTGCCCTGCAGTCTTCTGGCCAGTTCATAGGTGAACAGGACGTTGGCGAGCTTGGACTGGTTGTAGGCACGGGCGCCGGAGTACGAGCGTTCGCCTTGGAGGTCGTCGAAGTCGATGAATCCCATCGAGTGCGCGTTGGACGAGACTGTGACCACGCGAGCCGTGTCGCTTTGCTTCAGGCGCTCGAGCAGCAGATTGGTGAGCAGGAACGGCGCGAGATGGTTCAGGGCGAAGGTGTGCTCGAGGCCGTCGGCCGTGACGTGCCGGGTGTTCCAGTAGCCGCCGACGTTGTTGACCAGTACGTCGAGCCGAGGATGCCGCTGGAGCACTTCGTCGGCCAGCCGCCGGACCTCGGACTGCGAGGAGAGGTCCGCGATGAACACCTCGACTCCGCCTCCGACCGCCCGGATCTCGCGAGCTGCGTCCTCGGTGCGTCCACGGTCTCGTCCTGTGATCAGTACACGTGCACCCATCGTCGCGAGACCCAGTGCGGTCGCCTTGCCGATACCTCCGGTGCTACCAGTGATCAAGATCGTTCTGTCGGCCAGCTCCGCGTGCCGCCCGTCAGCGAGCACCGCTGTCCATCCTCCTGAGCAGGAGGACGCCGATCGCGACCAGCCAGATCGCCCACAGGTAGCTTCCGAGCAGACCGCCCAGCTCCCAGACAGGGAATCCGGAGATCGCGGTGGACATGATGTCGCCCTGATTGACGAAGTACAGGGCGCTGGCGACGAGGCCCAGCCAACCGGTCCAGGCGGGCATCATCCGGGACCGCAGGATGAGGACGCTGACCGTGACCGACCAGGCGATGGCGAGGAGTTGGCCGAGGTGTTCGCCCAGCAGCGCCCCGCCGTACTGGTGCTGAGCCATCCAGGCGGCAGCGACCGCCGCGCGAGTGGTTTCATCACCATTGACATAGGAATCGGCCAACGCCGGTACGACGAAAACCCAGCGCAGGAACCCGATCAGGGACAACAAGACAGACGCAGCCCCCAGATAAGTGGCCACCCGCAGAGCCGCGTCCCCACGACGACCCAACGCGGTCGGCAGCAACAAGATCGGCACCGCCAGTACTGCGTATGTCCAGGCGACCGCGAACCAGGTCCACACCAGACTCGTCCCGCCGTCCGCGAACTCGGGCAGCACCACGTCCGCCGGTTGCCGCAGAATGTCGGGCCAGTCGAACGTCATTGACAACACTGTCGCCGCGATCATGAACGTCACAGTGGAGGCGATGAACAGCGCTCCGGCCACTACCGCGGTTCGATGTCGCGACCCGGCCGGCGAAATCACCCCCGCTGCGGATCGCTCTGACGCGTCGCTGCCGTGCTGCTGACTACTGATTGTGCCCATGCGAACCGCCCCCAGCACGGACACCAACCTGTGGCAGCCCTGAAGGGCCGCTGAGCGCAGGATCTGACCGCGCTGGACTCAGCATGTTCCCTTCCAGCGGACCTGTCCATGCTCAGCGCGAGGCCGACACCGATCGAGCGGTGCCGGCCTCGCGCAGGACCAGTCCGGTCCGATGATCGACGGTCAGGACAGGGTGATCAGGCGGGAGCCGTGGGCGGGAATGCTCTTGGCGGTCCAGGACTTGTTGAACTTGCCGAGGTCCTTGCGGCTCACCAGGTCGCGGACCTTCTCGTTCCCTCTGATCCCCAGCTGGTCCCATGACACCTTGAGGTCGGCGGGCGCGTCGCCGAGGTTGTAGACGGCCACCGCGAGCCGGCCTCCGGGCAGCCGCTTCTTCCAGACCTGCAGCGTTCCGCCGGTGACCTGGGTCGGGATCACGCCGGCCTGGTCGACCGCGATCACCTCGGGGTTCGTGAGGATCGACTTTGCCTTCTGATCGAGGTTGGCCAGGTCTCCGCCGACGTACAGCGGTGACGACGCCATCGACCAGAAGGTCATCACGCTCTGCCGTTCGGTGTCGTTGATGCCGTCCTGGATGCCGACGCCGGTGTTGTTGACGATCGGCATCGAGTCGAGGTCAGGCCAGTAGTTCGGCTTGACCACGTCGAGCCACTTCGGCAGGTCCTCCCACCGGTTGTCGACCGAGGACGTCCAGGTCGCCACGGTGTTGCAGTAGCACTCGACGTCGGTGTCGACGCGGACGCTGTTCGCCCAGGGTGCCAGGCCCTCGCCCGCATCCCGCGGAATCGGCCAGGCGCTCGCCGTCAGCCACATCTTGCGGCCGCTCTGGTCGATCGCCTTCGACCAGGCCTTGACGTCCGGGATGTTCTCAGTAAGGACGCCGTCGACCTTGAGGAAGTCGATGCCCCAGGAGGCGAACTTGTCCGCGATCGAGTCGAAGTAGGCCTGCGCGCAGGGCTTGGTGAAGTCGATCTTCCAGTCGCCGCCCCACATGTTGGTCTTGACCAGCGGGTAGACGGTGATGTCCTGCGTCGTGCAGTTGGTGCCGACGATCGGGGCGTTCTTGTCGTAGATCGCGGTCTGCAGGCCGGCGCCGCCGTACAGGCCGATCTTGAGGCCCTTGCTGTGGACGTAGCGGGCCAGGCTGGCGATGCCGTTCGGGAAGCGCTCCGGATCGGCCTCGGGGATACCGTTCGCGTCGGTGCGGAACTCCCAGTTCCAGTTGGCGTTCCAGCCCGCATCGAGGTTGATGTTGGTGTAGCCGGACTTCTTCAGGTTCGAGGCCATCGCGTCGGCGGTGGTCTTGATGTGCTCCTCGGTGAGCCACTTCGTGCCGTAGTCGGGGTGAGAGGAGGACTGGACGCTCCAACTGCTCCAACCCATGAACGGTTTGACGCTGAAGTCGCTCTTGGCGTCCGCGGGTGCAGTGGTGGACACCAGGGTCGCGGTGAGGACGAGGGGCAGGGCGGCCGCCATCGTGATTGCGCGGCGGAGAACACTGGCGGTGGACATGCCCGGTACCGTACGGGCAATTAATTAACGTCGTCAATAATCTAGACCGTCCTGGTTCTGCCCAGTTTTGCAGGGCTCATTTCGCTGTCCAGGGGAGCGCTCGGTCTGCCAGCGCCAGCATCGTCGCGACGATGCCGATGCCCGCGAACACGTACGCGATGATGTGAAGCCCTCCGTCGGTTGCGGACTCGCCGAAGGTGAGGGCGATGACGCTCGACGAGAAGATCGCACCGATGTACCCCGAGGTCCGCAGCAGGCCGGAGGCGACGGCGATCTCGTCGGGAGGAGTCTGCTCGTACAGCGCTGCTTGGTTTCCGACCGCTCCGAGGCCGGTCGCGATGCCGAAGAGCAGGCTCACCCCGATCAGGACGATGATGTGGGCCTGGGAGGTGACAAAGACCAGGACGATGCCTCCGGCAACGATCGCTGCCCCGGTCGAGATCAGTGAGCCGCGGAGCCAGTTGCGTCTCGCGATGACGGCGGAGACGATCGCGCCGATGACGCTCATCGGGAGCAGGACGAGGCCGACCACGGTGGGAGTGAGGCCGCGCCCTTCCTCGAGCCACTGGCTCAGCCCGTACAGCACGACGTAGGTGGCAGCCAGGGTGAGGAAGTTGCGAACGTAGGTGCGCTGGAGCGGCCGGTTCCTGCCGATCATCGGGAGGTCGATGAACGGGATGCTCGCTCGTCGCTCCCAGAGGATCACCGCGACGGCGAAGGCGACGGTGACTCCGACCAGCCACCAAGTCGGATTCTCGAGGTCGGAGAGAAATACCAGGAGCGAGGCGATGGTCCCGGCGAAGAGTGCGATCCCGAGCGGATCGAGGGCACGGACCAGGGACTCGCGTCGGAGCCCGGTCTCGGGTTGGTCGGCCGGGATCCAGAGCAGGGTTCCGATGATCCCGATCACGGCCAAGGGAATGTTGATGAAGAAGACTGCCCTCCAGCCGGCGAGGCCGACGAGCAGGCCGCCGATCGGCAGCCCGAGGGCGGCCGTGAGTTGGCCGGCGATGGAGAGCCCACCCAGCACGCTGCCGGGGATGCCGGTGCCGGTGTCATCGGCCCGCTTGCGGATCAGTGCCATCGCGGTCGGATAGCCGGCGGAGGTACCGATGCCGAGGATCACGCGGGAGGCGAGGAGCCAGCCCATCGTGGGAGCAAGCCAGCCCACGAGACCGCCGACGGCGACCAGCGCTAGGCCCAGGACGAAGATGCGGCGGGCGCCGAAGCGGGTGGACAGTTTCCCCATCGTGGGTTGCGCGACGGCGCTGGCAAGGTAGAGGCCGGCCACCAGGGAGGCTGCCGAGGCCAAGGTGGCGTGCAGGTCCTGAGCGATACCCACCAGGGCGGTGGCGATGATGGAACTGTTGATGGGATTCATGGCCGAACCCCAGTACAGCGGTGCCACGAACCGCCGGCTGAACGGCTTCTTCACGATGACGGCGGCGGGCGCCGTCATCGTCCGAGCAGCGATGGAAGAGCGGACGTATCGATGA
Source organism: Kribbella sp. (assembly GCF_035687465.1). Taxonomy (NCBI): domain Bacteria; kingdom Bacillati; phylum Actinomycetota; class Actinomycetes; order Propionibacteriales; family Kribbellaceae; genus Kribbella; species Kribbella sp. The sequence continues at coordinate 12,039 of NZ_DASRXP010000115.1, read as the reverse complement.
GGTCGGCTTGGGCCGGGAAGACCTGTTCCATCAGGACCCGGTGGACCTCTGGCCGCGGGTCGGCGCAGCAATCGGTCAGGATGATCATCCGGTAGTCGCGATCAGCCGCGTCGCCGAGGGTGGAGAGTACGACGCCGCTGGTCGAGATTCCCGCGAGGATCAGGCTGTCGATCCTGTGGGCGTTGAGCAGGTTGGCGAGATTCGTCGTACTGAAGGCGCCGCGCCGTGTCTTGGTGACGACGATGTCGCCCGGCTGCGGTGCGATGTCGGGGTGGATGTCGGCCTCGGGAGTGCCTGCATCGAGGAAGCCACCTGAAGCCCTCCGGGCGAAACCCTTGTTGGTCGGGGGGATCGCCGCATAGTCCTGCGCGGCGAAGGCCACCCGGACATAGACGATCTGTACGGCGGCTGCCCGTGCCTGGGCGATAGCAGTGCTTGTTCGGTCGAGGAGTTCGGCGGCGTTGTCGACGAGACTCAGAACGGGCGGTTGGTAGTCCATCACCAGCAGCGCGGTACGAGTCGGGTCAACGGGTTCAGGGCTGTTCATGTGGGTCATCGGGTTTCTGTCTCGAATTCGAAGTTGGCGCCGGCCAGGCGTTCCAGGAGTTCGATCGCGGTGTCGAGATCCGGACGTTCGCCGGGCTCGACGACCGCCTCGATCGCCTGAGCGAGCCAGGCCTTGCGTGAGGCGGACATGGCGTCGTACAACTCGCGGCCTTTGGCTGTGACGCTGATCAGAACGCGGCGGCCGTCGTTGGCGTCCCGTTCGCCGCGGACCAAGCCGCCTGCTTTCAGGATCGTCACGCTTTGCGCGATCGCCTGCTGGCTCACATGCTCGGTGGCCGCCAAACTCGCCGCCGTCGTCGGCCCCTCGGTGATGATCCGCTTCACGATCGCAAGCTGCGACAGAGTGAAGCCGGAAGTGGTGACACCGGACTCCTCGCGGAGCCGCGAGCGCAATCGGGTCAAGGCCGTCGAGAGCTCAACCGCAACCTCCGCGGCGTCTCTCGTACCTTCCGCCTTCGTCATGTCTCCCACAATACACAAGAAACTTGTGCAACAAGTAGCTTGTGTAACTTTGCCGGGTCGTCAGCGGCTGTCAGGTGGTAGTGAGCGCCGGGTCGCTCGGGTGGGGCGAGAGTGGGGTGACCTCGTCGGTGCGCCAGACCCGCAGCGGCATCGAGGCGAGAACTTCCTCGAGTTGTCCGTCGTCGGCGGCGGCGAACAGGCCGAGCGTGCGCCATACCCCTGGCTGCAGCGGTGGGCGCCAAAGACGCAGCAGGTGACCCTGCGCCGCCAGTTCCTTCGAGTGTGCGGCTTCGCGGGCGCGGATGTCCTGGACGGCAGCGTCTGATGTTCCGTCCGGAACGTGGGTCGTCATGGTGACGAGATACTCCATGCTGAGCGCCTCCTAGGTCGGCAGCGCCCACAGTGAAGAAGAGCTAGGCCTGCCGCTTGAGGAAACTGACTACAGCGCGGACAAATTCCTCTGATCGTTCCCAGGCGAGCGCATGACTTTGACAGGGTTGTGCTGGGACTGAAGATCACACGGCGGATCGTCACAGCACTTGGGAGACAGCACTGCTCATCTCTAGGACTGCAAGAACTCCAGCAGATCGCCGTTGATCACGGCGGCCTGGGTTGTCGGCATGCCGTGCGGAAAGTCCTTGTAGGTCTTGAGCGTCCCGTTCTGTAACAGCTCCGCCGACCGTGGACCCGATGCGACGTACGGCACGATCTGGTCATCCTCGCTGTGCATCACCAGCACCGGCACAGTGATCTTCTTCAGGTCTTCGGTGAAGTCGGTCTGCGAGAAGGCGACGATGCCGTCATAGTGGGCTTTCGCCCCGCCCATCATGCCCTGGCGCCACCAGTTCGCGATGATCGCTTCGGACGGAACCACTCCCGGCCGATTGAACCCGTAGAACGGTCCCGATGGCAGCTCGCGATAGAACTCCGAGCGGTTTGCCGCCAGCTGTGCCTGCAGACCGTCGAAGACCTCTTTGGGCAGGCCGTCCGGGTTGGAGTCGGTTTTCACCATCAGCGGTGGTACCGCGCAGAGCAGTGCGGCCTTGGCGGCGCGGCCTTCGCCATGCCGGGCCAGGTAGCGCGCGACCTCGCCGCCGCCGGTCGAATGGCCGACGTGGATGGCATCGTGCAGATCGAGATGTTCGACGACGGCGGCCAGGTCATCGGCGTAGTGGTCCATGTCGTGACCGCCGGAGGTCTGGGTGGATCGCCCGTGACCGCGGCGGTCATGGGCGATGACGCGATACCCGTGCTGCAGGAAGAACAACATCTGGGTGTCCCAGTCGTCAGCTGACAGAGGCCACCCATGGCTGAACACGATCGGCTGACCGCTGCCCCAGTCCTTGAAGAAGATCTCGATGCCTTCGCTTGTTGTGATCGTTCCCACTGTGGTGCCTTTCTCGAAGCATGTCGTCCATCGCCGGCGACACCTGTGACTTCAATCCTCGGTCGGCCGAACCCTCCGCGGCATCGGAGTTGACGCTGACTGGTTGCGGAAATCACGAAGGAACCTGCTGCAGCCGACCAGGCCGCCCCGACGCGTGGGCACCGGTGCGGTGACTACATCCTTTGTGGCTCGTCGATCGTCGATCGTCAAGAGCCCGTGATCCGCCATCGGTCAGATGGGCCAGTTGGCTGGGCTCACTCACCTCTGGCCGTGGTGACGGGTGTCAGCTCTAGGCGTCTGCAGCAGCTACGCCTCGGGTGTCTTGGTGCGACGGAATCTCGAGCGGAACTTCGAGTCGTACTCCAGCTGCACGTATCCCGAGGAGTGCACTCCCACCGCGACGAACCCCACGGCCAGGAACACGATCCCCGCCACGATGGACATGTGCCAGAAGGCCGCCGTGATGCCGACGAACGCCGAACCTTGCGCGACCGCCTTGGCCACCCCGACCGAACGTGACTTGCTCGCCCGACGACGAAACGTCTCCTGCCGGTTCAACACCAGCAGCGCGGCGAGCAACGGTATCGAGACGGCGAACGCGATCACGCACACCTTCGCCGACAGGTCGAGCGAGGCCTCGGTCAAGAACGGCTGAACCAGCACCAGGCCGGCCGCCGCCAGCCCGCCGTAGATCAGGTTGGACTGACGGATCCACTCCTCCTGGGCCGCCGGGTCGGAGGTAGCGCCGTCGATTTCCTGCCGGATGGCTTCGGCTTCCACACGATGCGCCTGCTCAGCCAGGAAGTCCTCGTCCTCGTTCATGTGCTCATCCTCCCGAACCCCCGCCGCCCACCGCGATCCGGCCCCACGCGGGGGAGGGCTACTTGACCGTGGCCCAGAACGCTTCGAGAGCGGATGCGGCTTGCCCAGCGTCGTCCCACATCCACCAGTGGGTGAGCCCGTCAAGGACCTCAACGCGCGCACCGAGCCGACCAGCTACCTGCCGGGAAACCCTCTCGTCATCGACCTGGTCGCCGGTCGACACCAGAATCATTCCAGGGGCAGACGTCGGGTACTGCGCCGGTGCTCCCCAGTCAGCGCAGACGTTGGGCACCGCCGAACGATAGAGCCCCAGGATGCACTGACTCATGATCTCGTCGTGGGCGGCGAACATCTCGGCCGCGACCGTCGCCGGCACTCCTTGACTGACCTGCAGAGCCCCCGCCTCCTCAGGGCTGGACTGCCGCATCCGCAGGAGCATCTCCTCGCCCTCGCCAGGAGTGATCAGTGTCTCGGCCCACGGGTAGTTCCACGCGAAGTCCGGATCGAAGGTGCTACCCACGTCACAGGTCCAGCTCCTCAGCCGCACCTCGCCGAGGGTGGCTATCCGCAGGGTGAGCAACGCGCCCCAATCGTGCCCGATCAGGTCAACGGGACCTTCGATCTGCTTCAGCTCGTCCGTCAGCCACGAGGCGTACTGATCTTTGGTGGGACTGAAGCCCGCAGGCAGGCTGGTACCGAAGCCGGGCAACGTGAGCGCCACGGAATCGCCACCGAGATTCTCGCGTAAGCCATCCCAGACAGCGGCGGTTTCCGGAACACCGTGGACGAACACGCGCATGATCTTTTCCTCTTCCTGGGACAAACCTGCAGAGTCCACGCTAGCCGGGCGAGCCAGCTCAAGATCACGTTCCCAGGCGGTCGGTCTCAGGGACAGGTCCTCTCGTAAGGGCGATCACCGAAGGCCTGGGTCCACTCCTCGGAGGTGAGATTGCGGCCGGCCATCGCGCAGGCGAAGGCGATGCTCCGGTCGACGCTGGTGTCCCAGCGATAGGTCGTGCCGTCGTACGCCGCGATCGTGACGATGTCATTGCCATCGGTAAAACTCGGAACAGCGGCGACCGGTCGGTCTTTGGGAGCGATCGAGACAGTGCCGAGCAGATCGAGGGTGCGCGCGTCCCACAAGCTGACTGTGCCGTCCAGGGCTCCCGAGACCAGCCGTGAGCTGTCCGGTGAGAAGCGGACGACGATGCCCTCGTCGTTGTGACTGATGGTCGCTGCACGCCTGACCTGGCCCGACTGCACGTCGATCGTGAGGACCTGGCCACCGGCTCCGATGCCGGCGACGAGCCGCCCGTCGGACGAGTAGGTGGCGTGGTTGAGGTCCACGGGCAGGTCGCCCTCCGAGCGGAGCATGCCTTGCTCCGTGCTGACGATCCGCCAGTGCTCGCCGGCGCCGTCCGGGAAGTCCTCGAAAAGCATCGCGGTACTCCCGTCGGGAGCTCGCGCGGTACAGCAGTCTGCCGGCCACCAGGCGTATTGCCCCTCGGGCCAGAGCTTCTCGTCGAAGAAGATGATGCCCGTGGCGCTGCCGGTGACGAGGCGCTCGCCGTGACCGACGTAGCTGAGCGAGAGGACGTCCTGGAACCCCCTCGACTCGAGCACCTTGCCGGTCCGGGAGTCGAGGGTCGTGATCGTGTCGGCGTCGTGGACGGCCAGGCGCCGGCCGTCCGGGTGCCAGGCGGCCGGTGATCGTGATCCTTCCTCCAGGTCGAGGTCGAGCTGTGTGGGGGTGGTGGCGGCACCGGTTGCCGCGTCGGCGAAGGACACCCAGGCCCCCTTCGCGTCCCGCCACAGGTAGGCGGTCGTCATGCCGTCATCGGACCTGACGACGTGTTGGTACCAGCGTGCTGGAACGGTGCGCGTCTGAGGAAGGTAGCGCCGTTGCCCGGCCAGGTCGTAGACCCGCAGGATCCCTTCGTCGCCGGCGGTGTACAGCGTCTGGCCGTCCGGACTGAAGTCGACGGCCCACGACACTTCCGAGGTGTCGATCCGTTCGCGCGCGGTGCCGGTCGCCACGTCCCAGACGATGACCTCACCGTTCTGTTCGGCCGTGGCCAGAAGCTTCCCGTCGGCAGTGAAGGACAGTCCGCGGGTGGTGTCGACCTGACTGCGCAGTACCTTCACCGTCTTGCCTGTGTGCGCGTCGACCAGGGCGATCGTGGCATCGTCGAGTCCGGCGCCGCCAAATTGCTGGATCGCCAGCAGGTCGCCTTGGGTGCTGACCTCGACAGTGGCGTAGCCGGGCACTCCGGGACGTTGCCATTTCCGCTGACCGGTGGCCACATCGAAGGCGATGAACGGCCAGGTGCAGTAGATGGTGCTGCCGTCGGGACTCAGAGCGATCCCTCGGTAGTCACCTGGAAAGGACACCATCCGCGGCTGCCGGCCAGGCGCACGCAGGTCCCAGATCAGGGCATAGGCCGTACTACTGAAGTCATGAACGGACCCGTCCGCCTGCACGCCCGCGGCCAGGTAGCGTCCGTCCGAGCTGAAAGCGAGATCGAGATACTCCAACTTCCCCTCCGCTGGAAGGGGTGCAGGCTGTGGAGTCACCGGTTCCAGGGTGTCGGCATTCAGCAACCGGAGCGGCACTTCGGCATCGCCGAATCCGGCGCCTCCGGCGTTCGCGGCGATCGCGGCGACCAGTCGGCCGTCCGGGCTGAACCGCGGGTCGGTGAAGAACTGCCCGCCGCGGAGATCGCCCTCGAAGGTGTACGAGTCCAGCACCTGCCCGGTCTTGGCGTCGTACAGATGGAAGGTCGCGGCGCCGTCTCCGGACAAGATGCGGCGGCCGTCGGGGGAGACCTCGATATTCTCGGTCCGGCCTAGCGGGGACCCGGCAGAGTGCAGGAGCAGTGGGCGCTTGTTCATCGTGGCGATCAGGTTGGCGCGGGTCTCCGCGGAGTCTTCGAGTCTGACGCCCTGCGCAGCGAGCAGAATCGAGTGGCTGATGCCCTCGGTGAGCAGAGCCCGGGCCCCGACGCGGCGAGCCAGTTCGGTCGTCGCGGCCTGCTCGGTCAGATCGGCCTGGCGTACTGCGACGAATCCCGCGATGAGAGTGCCGGCGAGGAGGGCGGCCGCGGCGGCCAGGGCCGCGCGGAGCCGCCGGTTGATGTGGGTCTGACGGCGGGCCTGGTCCTCGGCTGCCTCCAACTCCGCCCGCGACGCCCGTTTGCTCGCGGCCAGGAAGCCCAGTTCGGTCGGTGTCAGCGTCGAAGTCGAGCGATCCCGCCACTCTGACGCCCTGGCGAGCCGGACGCCGCGATAGAGCTCACTGTCAGGACGGCCGAGACCGTCCCAGGCATCGGCGGTCCGGGCGAGGTGGTGGAGGATCTGCTGGCCCTCCAGGTCGTCGTCCAGCCAGCCGCGCAACCGTGGCCACGCCCGCGCGAGTGATTCGTGGGCGAGTTCGACCACACCTTCGTCACTGGTCACCAGTCGGGCGCCGGCCAACAGGTCGATCATCGAGGCGTCATCGGGACCGGTGACCACGAGTCGCCGGGGCAGCCGGCTGCGGATGGGCTCGCCCTCCGGTCCGGGCGTGACGAGCCGCAACAGCAGGTCACGTAGTACGGGCCGTTGCTCGGGCGGAATGCGTTCGTAGACCTGTTCGGCCGATTGGGCGACCGCGCCGCGAATCCCGCCGGAGGCGTTGTAGCCCGCCACGGTGAGGGTGCGGCCTTCCCGCCGTTGCCAGGTCTCGCTCAGCGCGTGCGACATGAGCGGCAGCGCGCCCGGCTGGTCGGCCACTTCGTTGACCAGAAGATCGACCAGGCCTGGCTCCACCACCAGCGAGGCCAGCCGTGCGGGCTGCTCGATCGCCGCCCTCAGGTCGTCTTCCTTCATCGTGGAGAGCAGATAGAGGCCCCGCTCCACCGTGCGGGCGAAGACGGGATGAGACGAGATGTCGGCCAGGCGGTCGGCGCGGAACGACAGGATCAGTGGTGCCACCGCCTGGTGGGCGCCGAGCGTGCTCAGGAACTGGTCGCGCTCGGCGACGCCGGTGCAAAGCGAGAAGACCTCTTCACACTGGTCGACCACGAGAGCGGGGGCGGGCCCGGTCGTCGGCAGGGTGGCGGTCAACGCCGCCACCGGGTGGGCCCCCGGGGTCATCACCACGACCCGCTGACCATCTCGACGCAGTGAGGCCGCGACCCCCGCGCGGACGAGGGAGGACTTGCCGCACCCGGAGGGCCCGACGACGGCCAGGACTGAGGTGTCGGCCAGCTTGCGCAGGCAGGCGGCGATGTCTGTGTCGCGACCGAAGAACGTGTCGGCGTCGTCCAGGTCGTACACCTTCAGCCCCGGGTACGGGCAGTCCCGGTCGGGGTCCGGCAAGGCGTGCTCGGCCACCAACGAGGGATCCTGACGCAGGATCGCCTGCTCCAGCGAGTCGATGTCCGAGCTGGGGTCCAGGCCGAGCTCACGGTTCAGTACGGCGCGCAGCCGGTGGATCGTCCGCAAAGCCTCGGCTTGCCGGCCGACCTGGTACTGCGCGGTCGCCAGCAGCACCCAGCGCCGTTCGCGGAGCGGGGCCTCGTTCACCAGCGTCTGGGCCTTGGCGATGATCTCCTGGTGCTGCCCGGAGCGCAGCGCGGCATCGACGTACAGTTCCTCCGCCGTATGCAGCAGTTCACCCAGCCGCTCGGCTTCGATCCGAGCGGTGTCCCAGCCCTCCAGCTCCGTCAGCGGCGGGCCGCGCCACAACGTCAACGCATCCGCCAGCACCAGGGCGGACCGCTCGGCCTCGTCGGCCACCAGCAGAGCGCGGGCACGGCCGATGGCGCGCTCGAACCGCTGCGCGTCGATCTCGTCGAGGGGAACAGCCAGCCGGTAGCCGAGTGGCAGGGTCTCGATGGCGCGGACGCCGAGAATCTTGCGGAGCCGCACAACGCAGCCCTGGATCACTTTCGGCCACGACGACGGGCGGTGCTCGCTCCAGACCACCTCGGCCAGCTCTTCGGAACTGACCACGTGCCCTGGACGAACAACCAGTGCTGCGAGTACTACCCGGTCTCGACGGCCGAGAGCTTGCCCCAGATCCCCCTCGATCGTGAGCGGGCCGAGAACGGCGATGCCCACACCCTGACTGTCGACCCACCCACGCTGCCCGTCAACGGCTGCGTTACCGCGGTGATACCGGCACAGACCCCTGCGATACCGCGCTGAGCGAGAACTGCACCAAGGAACATCAGAACGCGAGCACAGGAGTACGAAGATGTCCGGATACGCAACGAAGCTCAGTGCAGGAGTGCTGCTGGCCCTGACAGTGACCGCCGGGCCGGCGATCGCCATCGACATGCCGGACCCAAACGTTCCGACGCCGACCATGTTTGAGCAAGGCCCGCCCAACTACCCGAGCTACGACCCGGAGGACGAAGCCAAGCTCTTCCCGCCGGTCGAGCAGCGGAAGAGCGGGCTGGACAGCCCCTCGGTCGCACTCGGTGCACTGGGCGGCATCGCCCTTGGCGGAGCAGCCCTCGGCATCACGCTCACCATCGAGAGGCGCCGCCACCTGGCGGCGCTGCGTTCGACCTGAGGGTCCGGCCTGCGGCGCGGTGAGTACAGAGCGGTTGCTGTTGGCAACCTGTTTCGCCGGGTTTGGCTCGCCTTGTTACGGTGGGTGATTCCCTCCAAGCCGACAATGACTGAAGGGTTCTCAGATGAGCATCTTCGACAAGCTCAAGGACAAGGCCTCCGAACTGCTCGGGGACACCACCGGCAAGATCACCGAAGCCACCGGCATAGACCTGGGCGGAGTCACCGACAAGGTCAGCGAAACCACCGGAGTCGACCTCGGCGGCGTAACCGACCAGGCAACCGAATACACCGACGGCATCACCGAAAGCGCCCAAGGCTTGGGTGAAACCGCCCAGGGCCACGCCGACACCGCAGGCGATCAGGTCACCGAAGCCACGGGTATCGACCTCCCGACCGAAGGCCTGACAGACCAGGCGACCGACAAACTCGGCGACATCACCGGCCGCTAGCCGCGATCTCCCTCTTCGATCGCTCCCGCCTCAAGCGGGAGCGATCGAATGGTCGTGAGTGCCCCCGGCAGGATTCGAACCGGCGACGCACGGTTTAGGAAACCGACACACCCCCACCGACTCAGGCGTGCACCACGTTCGGCGAGTGCAGGTTACTAACATTGATGTTACTAACTCAACTGTTAGTATGTGGGCAATGGTGTGTAGGGAGGGCGAGGCATGAACAGCTTCGTAGGTAGGAAGCGCGAGCTCGAGGTCCTGGACCGCGAGTTCGCCAAGGTCGCGGCGGGGGCCACCACCGAGCGGCCGGGGCGATGCGTGATGCTGCGGGGGCGCCGCCGGGTGGGCAAGTCGAGACTGGTCGAGCGCTTTGCCGAGCGATCCGGTGCACCTTTTCTCTTCTACGCAGCCACAGGAGCGTCACTGCAGGTCGATCTCGAGCGTCTGGCTCAGGACGCGCAGATGTCGAATCTTCCACTTGCCGGCCTGTTGGCCTCGGCCCGTCCACGGACCTGGGATGCCGCCTTCGACGTCTTGGCCGCGTCTTTGCCGTCCGACCGGCCGAGCGTCGTGGTCATGGATGAGGTGCCATATCTGATGGATGCGGAGGGTGCGTTCGAGGGCACGCTGCAGCGGGCCTGGGACAGGGTGCTGGAGACCAAGCCAGTTCTGCTGATCCTCATCGGCTCCGACGTGTCGATGATGGCGGCGCTGACCAGCTACGGCCGTCCGTTCCATCAGCGTGGACGGGAGATGGTCCTAGGCCCGCTCAACCCGGCGGAGGTGGGCGGGATGCTTGGCCTTGATGCGGCTGAGGCATTCGACGCGACCATGGTCACCGGCGGGCTGCCCCTGATCTGCGCAGAGTGGCCGCACGGCGCCGGGATGTGGGACTTCCTCTCGGCAGCTCTCAACGATCCGGTGTCGGCACTGCTGGTCTCGGCCGAGCGATCGCTGGCCGCCGAGTTCCCCCTCCAGGTGCAGGCGCGCACGGTACTTTCAGCGATCGGCAGCGGCGAGCGGACCTTCACCAACATTGCCCATGCAGCCGGCGGGATCGGGGCGACCCCGCTCCAACGGTCGCTGGCCATCCTCACGGACAAGGGGGTGATCGCGGCTGAACTTCCCTTGTCCACACGCCCGTCGAAGGACAGTCGTTACCGGGTCGCCGATCCGTATCTCCGCTTCTGGCTGAAGCTGCTCGGCCCGGCGATGGAGGAGATCGAGCGTGGCCGGGGCGACCTGACTCTGCGACGCATCCGCGAGAACTGGACCAGCTGGCGTGGCCGAGCCGTCGAACCACTGATACGTGAGGCATTGGCTCGTCTGCTGCCAGATGCGAATCTCCCCGCGGCGCCCGCCATCGGCGCTTACTGGACCCGCACCAACGACGTCGAGATCGACATCGTTGGAGCCGACCGCGCGCCCATCGCCAAGGAGTTGCTCTTTGTCGGATCGGTGAAGTGGCTGGAGAATTCGCCGTTCGACCGCCATGACCTTGCCGCGTTGTACCGCCATCGCGCCGCGCTCACACCCGAACCGGTCCCCGTGGTGGCGATCTCGCGCAGCGGAATCGACTGCAAGGGGCTCGATGCTGAGTACGGCCCGGCAGAACTCATCGCTGCGTGGTCCTGACGCGTCCGAACGAGTGACGCCGGCCGCCGCGCTCTCGTTGCTGCATCCAACTGACCGCACGTTTGAGAGAGCACAGATAACACCACGCACAGACTTGGCCAAAGCAACGGCGACCCGTCCTGGATGAGCGCGGACGACTGCTTTCACGACTCCTGTCGCCCAAGCTTCCTAGGCGGCAATGCTAGGAGGTCGTGACCTTCGGCTTTTGGATGTGCCCCCGGCAGGATTCGAACCTGCGACGCACGGTTTAGGAAACCGACGCTCTATCCCCTGAGCTACGGGGGCCAGCCCTGGTGCACCTTATCGTAAGGCTCCGCGCGAGGCCTCTTGGCAGTTCTACTGACGGAGTCCGTCCAGGACTACGGCGAGATGTGCCGGCCTGGCTCGGCCTGTGTTGAGGTCGCGGGGTAACGCGGACACGATCGCGAGCACGTCGACGGAGGAGATGTCGTCGCGTACTTGCGCGGCTTCCTGGGCCCGGCGGAACAGTACGTCGAATGCCGCCTTCATCGGCGCGCACAGTTCTGCTACAGGCGATCCGTCCTCGAGCAGTGCGCTGCTGAGGCGGGCACTCATCCCGCGGTACTCGGCGCCGATCTCCTCGTAGGCGCTGATCCACTGCAGCAGCGCCTCCCAGGGATCCGCGGCATCCTCCCGGGCTACGGCCGCCTCGACGAGGGTGTTCACCTGCGCTTGGAGGATCGCCGCGTACAGGTGCTCGCGGGTCGGAAAGTGGCGGTACAACGTCGCCCGGCCGACGCCCGCCCGCCTGGGGATCTCATCGAGCGGGGCGTCTGCTCCCAGCTCCCGGAAGACCTCCGTCGCGGCGGCGAGGAGGGCGTTCACGTTGCGGGTCGCGTCGGCACGCAACACCCGGGTGGATGTCATGGCCCGACTCTACCAGCCAATCGGACACAGTGCCCATTTAGCTCACTTTGGTTGAAAAGCGGGCACAGTGTCCATATCGTCGAAAGTAACCGGGCACACTGTCCGGATAGCTGTTTCCCTGCGAGCGAAAGGCAAGCCATCATGTATGGAGTCGAACGGACGGGCGTTCGGGTCGTCATCAGCAGTCCCAGTGATCCGGACCGGGTCGGCGACTATCACGCCTGGTACGACATTTACGGGACCGTCGTCACCCACCTGGGTCAGCTC
>NZ_DASRXP010000114.1:0-11873 GCF_035687465.1 Kribbella sp. | reverse complement strand
ATCGTGGATGATTCTCAAAGGTCGCGAGGTGCGTGCCTGGGCGACAGCAGCGTCAAGCTACATCGCTCACGGGACACTAGGCTCGTGGCGAACGTACACGGACTAGCGAGGAGTGAGATGAGCACGTCTGCGGGCTGGCCGGCACCACGAGCGCGGAGCGCGGTCGACGGCCGGGTCACCGTGCCCGGTTCGAAGTCGATCAGCAACCGCGCGCTCATCCTGGCCGCCATCGCTGACGGACCGTCGACGCTGTCCGGGCTGCTCGCGGCCCGGGACACCGCCCTGATGCGGGCCGCGCTGGTCTCGCTCGGGGTCGGGATCACCGAGAAGGACGGGCTGGTGACCGTGACGCCGGGCTCACTGAAGGGCCCCGCCGCCGTGGATTGCGGCCTGGCCGGCACCGTGATGCGGTTCGTCCCGCCGGTCGCGGCGCTCGCGGACGGCGTCATCTCCTTCGACGGCGATCCCTACGCCCGCGAACGCCCGATGAACGTCATCCTCGGCGCCCTACGGACCCTCGGCGTCCAGATCGACGACCACGGCACCGGCAGGATGCCGTACGCCGTCAACGGGTCCGGCGCGGTCCGCGGCGGCAAGGTCACCCTGGACGCCTCGGGGTCGAGCCAGTTCGTGTCCGCCCTACTGCTGGCAGGAGCCAGGTACGACGAGGGCGTGGATCTGCGGCACGACGGCAAACCGGTTCCCTCGCAACCGCATCTGGACATGTCAGTCGCGATGCTGCGCGAGCGTGGAGTCCAGGTGGACGACAGCGAGCCGAACCGCTGGGTCGTTGCTCCTGGCCCCATTCGCGCGCTGGACACGGCGATCGAGCCGGACCTGTCGAACGCGGCCCCCTTCCTCGCGGCCGCAGTGCTGACCGGCGGCACGGTGACGGTGACCGGCTGGCCGGCCGAGACCACCCAACCCGGCGGACAGCTTCCCGAGATCTTCACCCGCTTCGGCGCCGAGGTCGCGTTGTCCGACGATGGTCTGACCGTGCGTGGCACCGGCCGGGTCCAAGGGGTCGATCTGGATCTCAGCGAAGTCGGTGAGCTGTCGCCGGTGATCGCGGCCGTCGCCGCGCTCGCGGACGGGCCGTCGTACCTGCGAGGGATCGCGCACCTGCGCAACCACGAGACGGACCGGCTGGCCGCGCTCGAGACCGAGTTCAACGCGCTCGGCGGGGATGTCACGCAGACCGCGGACGGCCTGGAGATCCGGCCGAAACCCTTGCACGGTGGGCTTTTCGGCACCTACCACGATCACCGGATGGCCCACGCGGCCGCCGTCCTCGGGGTCGCGGTGGACGGCGTGGAGATCGAGAACATCGGGACCACGGCGAAGACCTTGCCGGAGTTCCCGGACCTCTGGTCGGCGCTGGTGAGCTGATGTCGCGGTACGACGAGGAAGCGAAGTACGACCGTCCGAAGCGGCGGACCAGGCCGCGGACGAAGGACCGGCCCGCGTACGCCGACGCCGTCACCGGGTTCGTCATCACCCGGGACCGCGGCCGCTACACCTGCTGGGTCGGTGAAAGTGATCGAGTCGTCACGGCGATGAAGGCCCGGCAGCTCGGCCGGAAGGGCGTCATCGTCGGCGACCTGGTGAAGCTGGACGGCGATGCCACCGGCGACGAGGGCACCCTCGCGCGGATCGTCGAGGTACTCCCCCGCAAGACCCTGCTGCGCCGGTCCGCGGACGACGACGACCCGATCGAGCGCCCGCTGGTGGCGAACGCGGACCAGTTGGTGATCGTGGTCTCGGTGGCGAACCCGGAGCCGCGGACCAGGTTGATCGACCGGTTCCTGGTGGCGGCGTACGACGCGGGCATGCGGCCGCTGTTGTGCCTCACCAAGATCGATCTGGCCGACCCGGAACCACTGCTGTCGACGTACCGGCCGCTCGGGGTGGAATCTGTCGCCACCCAGCGCGACGGCGATCTCAGCGAGCTGTCCGAGCAACTGCGGGACCGGACCAGCGTGATGGTCGGGCATTCGGGTGTCGGCAAGTCCACCCTGGTGAACGCGCTGGTTCCCGGCACCAACCGGGCGATCGGGGTGGTGAACGACAACACCGGCCGCGGGCGGCATACGTCCACCAGCGCGCTGCTGCTCCGGCTCCCCGACGGCGGCTGGATCGTGGACACACCGGGGATCCGGTCGTTCGGGCTGGCTCACGTGCAGCCCGACCAGCTGATCAACGCCTTCGGCGACCTCGCCGCGGAGACCCGCGACTGCCCGCGCGGCTGCACGCACTCCGAGACCGAGCCGAACTGCGCGCTCGACGACGCCGTGGCCGCCGGCCGGGTGGACGCCGAGCGGGTCGCCTCGTTCCGCCGGCTGCTGGCCAGCCGCGAGGGCCGCGACCTGGAGACTACTTAGCCGGCAGTTGGCCGGTCCAGACGGCTTTGGCACCCGCGTCGCCGGTCCGGATGGTCTGGTAGATCACCAGGACGCCGACCACCACCACCGCGACGCTGACCACCAGCTCCAGCGGCCTGCTCTTCGTTGCCTTCGCACCCTTTCCGGTGGCCAGCTGGGACGGGCCCGCGAGCACCAGGAACGCCAGCACCGCGAGCACGGCGAATCCCAGGGTGAACCACAACAGCAGCTCGCCGCGCTCCTTGTGGACGTGAACGATCTGGTCCAGCGCCGGAACGGCGGCCACGAACGCCTCGCCGCTCTCCTTCGCGACCCACGCCACCACCAGGGCGACCAGCCCGAGCAGCAGGGTCGGCCAGCGGAGCAGCCAGCGCCACTTCGGTACCACCGCGAAGACGATCGCGGTGAGCGCACTGACCGGCAGCAGAACCACTGCGAGGTGAATGACCAGCACGTGCAGGGGAAGGTCTCCGAAGCGCTCGAACATGACGCCTCCTGGGGTCGGTCCGGCAATGAGCTCTGACACTAACTGCACGTTCAACCAGCACCGACGGTTCAATCGCGGCCGCAACCGAGCCGCAATCTTCACCCACCGGGGCACTACTGGTCACCTGGCAGGTTAGCCTTCCCGCATGCCCTCGCACACCGACGACTTGCGGCTCGCCCACATCCTGGCCGACGACGCGGACTCCACCACGATGGACCGCTACAAGGCGCTCGACCTGCATGTCGCGACCAAGCCCGATCTGACCCCGGTGAGCGAGTCCGACCGCAAGGTCGAGGACGTGATGCGCAAGACCCTGTCCCGGGCGCGCCCGCGGGACGCCTTCGTCGGCGAGGAGGAGGGCACCACCGGCTGGGGCGTCCGGCGCTGGGTGGTCGACCCGATCGACGGCACCAAGAACTACATCCGCGGCGTACCGGTCTGGGCCACCCTGATCAGCCTGATGATCGAGGACCAGGTGGTCGTCGGCGTGGTGTCCGCGCCGGCCCTGGGCAGGCGCTGGTGGGCGTCGTACGGCGACGGTGCGTGGACCGGCCGGGCGCTGATGTCCGCCCAGCCCTGCCGCGTCAGCGACGTCTCCGACCTCGGCGACGCCTCGCTGTCCTACTCGTCGCTCAAGGGCTGGGAGAAGCTCGGCAAGAAGGACCAGTTCGCCGACCTGATGGACTCCTGCTGGCGGACCCGCGCGTACGGCGACTTCTGGTCCTACATGCTCGTCGCCGAAGGGGCCGTCGACATCGCCGCCGAGCCCGAGCTGAACCTGTACGACATGGCGGCCCTGGCCATCATCGTCGACGAGGCCGGCGGCAAGTTCACCTCGCTGGACGGGGTCCCCGGCCCGAACGGCCCCAACGCGGTCGCCACCAACGCCCGCCTCCACGAAGAGGTCCTCAGCCACCTGGCGGGCTAGTCCGTGGCAACGCGTTGGAGGCGCCAGACGGCGGGGACCATCAGCGTGACCACGGTGATCGCGATGTGCAGGCCGGCGCCGTAGAGTTCGACGGCCTTGACACTGACCACCGCCGCCAGGTAACCGACGGCCAGCTGGCCGATCGGGATGGCGATGAAGGATCCCAGCATGTCGTACGACGAGACGCGGGACAGCTTGTCCAACGGGATGTGCTGACCTAGTGCGGTCTCCCAGCCGATGCCGAAGATGTCGAACCCGACGCCGACCAGGAACGCCATCGCCATGATGGCGACCGTGTTCGGCGCCAGCGCCAGGCAGACGAACATCGGCGCGGACAGCAGCACGCCGAGCATGCCGATCCGCAGCGGATACTTGGGTTTGACCCGGATCATCACGATGCCGCCGACGATCAGCCCGGCACCGAAGGAGGCGCTCACCAGGCCCCAGCCGGTCCGGCCGAAGGTGTCGTCGGCGATCACCGGGCCGAGCGTGCTGTAGCAGGCGGTGAAGATCAGGTTGAGCAGGCCGAACGCCACCACGATGGTCCAGACCCACTGCCGCGAGATGAACTCGGACCAGCCGACCCGGAGGTCCTCCAGCATCGAGGTGCCGGCCCGCTCGATCCGCGGCAGGGTCAGCCGGGCGATCAGCACCGCGCCCAGCAAGAACGTCGCCGCGTCCACGGCCAGCCCGATCCCGGGACTGGTGAACCCCACGATCACCCCGGCGACCGCGCCGCCGCCGATCAGCGCGATGGACCGGACGAACCCGGACACCGCGTTCGCCTGCGGCAGCTCGGCCCGATCCACGATCGAGGGCAGGATCCCGGTCAGGGCCGGCATCACGAAGGCCGCGGCGACCCCGTTCACCGCCTCGATCACAGCCAGTTGCCAGATCTGGGCGTGTCCGGACAGCACCAGTACGGCTGCCAGCGCCTGGGTCAGCCCACTGACCGTGTTCGCCACCACCAGCACCAGATGCCGGGGCAGCCGGTCGGAGATCACCCCGCCGATCAGCAGGAACACCACATTCGGGATGCTCCGGGCCGCCAGCACGATTCCCACCGCTCCGGCGGTGTCCGACACGTCCAGCACCGCGAAGACGAGGGCGATCGGCGCGATCGAGGAGCCGAGCAACGAGACGAACCTGGCCGAGACGAAGATCCGGACGTCGCGGTGGCGGAGTACGGCGAGATCCGAGCGCCAGCTCACCGGCTGACAGCAGGGGCGGAAAGGGCTGCGGTCACCGTCCGCATTCTGCCAGACCTGCCGTTCACGGCCGCTTTTCGCTACCTTTGGGTATTGGTCCTCGAACTGCAGGAGGCTCCGTGAAGATCAACGACGTACTGCGCGGCAAAGGCAACCAGGTCGTCACCATCTCCCCGCAAGCCACCGTCACCGAGCTGCTCGCTCTGCTGGCCGAACACAATGTCGGCGCCCTGGTGGTCAGTTCGGACGGCAGCTCCGTGGACGGGATCGTCTCCGAGCGTGACGTGGTCCGGCTGCTGAACGGCACGCCCGACGCGGGCGAGGTCCGGGTGAGCGCGATCATGACCTCGGAGGTGCACACCTGCACCCCGGACGACCTGATCGACAACCTGATGCGGCTGATGACGGAACAGCGCATCCGGCACGTCCCGGTGGTGGTGGACGACGCACTGGCCGGCATCGTCAGCATCGGCGACGTGGTCAAGTCCAGGATCGGCGAGCTCGAGTTCGAACGCGAGCAGCTGTCCAACTACATCGCCGGGTAAAGCGTCCGGCCCCCGGCTGCAGTCGCCGGGGGCCGGAGTACGGGCTAGTAGCGTGTTACCGCGGCCCAGGCATCGACGATGCCGTTGCCGTAGAACCCGTTGAAGTTCCGCCCGCCTTCGCACAGCGCGTTGAACTCGTCCGAGCGGCCTTCGTTCGTGTAGGTCTGCAGCCGCGGGGTCGGGCAGGCGCGCTCCTGCGCACTGCCGAGCAGGATCTTGCCCACCTTGTCAGGGTCCAGCCCGAAGGATCCGCGCCGTCCCTGCTTGCCGTACTCGCTGACGATCAGCGCGGCGACACCTGCCGCGTGCGGTGACGCCATCGAGGTGCCCTGCAGCACGTAGTAGTACCCGCAGCGCTTGTAGTCGGTGACTCCCGCCTTGCACTGCTTCTGTACGCCGGCAGTCACGCCTGCCGGTGTGATCGCTCCGTTCGCGTCGACGGCCACTGTGGGTACGCCGTTCGCGTCGGGCACCATCAGCGCCTGCAGGGTGTTCACCGGGTAGGTGGACAGGATCAGGTTCGCGTTGGTGCGGTGTTGCGGCGTACCGAAGTAGTCGCGGAACCAGCCACCCGGGGCCGACACCTCGATCTGCTCGAGACCGTAGTTCGAGTAGTCCGCCTTCTTGCCCGACGGGCCGAGCGCCGAGACGCCGATCACGTGCGGGCCCTCGACCGGCAGATCCACGCAGGTCGCGTTGTCGATCGGCCGTTCGTAGGTGCCGCCAGGCGGGAAGTCGGGGCTGCTGAGGTCGGTTCGCGGCTTGCCGAGATCCTCGTGGTTGTTGCCGAGGGCCCCGACCAGCGTGACGCCGCGGTGGTGGGCGTACTCGAGCGCGCGGCGCATCGCCTTGATGATGGTCCGCTGCTCGGCCTGCGCCTCCGGGCTGTCGGCCGGGTTGGCGGTGCAGTTGTACAGCCATGGGTCGACGTAGAAGGACATGTTCACCACGTCCAGGCCGACGTCGCCCGCATAGGTGAGGGCGTCCGTGACCGGGCCGAGGAACAAGTAGCCGCTGTCCTGGCCGCCGCGGATCTCCACCAGCGTCACGTTCGGCGCGACCCCGGAGACACCGAACCCGTTGGCGGCTGCACCGATCGTCCCCGCCACGTGGGTGCCGTGACCGCTGTCGTCCCAGCCGACCGGGTCCTTACAGCTGGTGAACTCACACGGCCCGTCGACCGACGGGATGTCGGTGACGAAGTTACGGGACAGCTTCCAGTCGAAGTTCGGCGCGATGTCGGGGTTGCGGGCGTCGATGCCGGAGTCGAGCACGCCGACCTTGACGGCCTTCTTGCCCGGCTGGACCTTGCGGGCCTTGTCTGCGCGGATCATGCTCAGCCCCCACAACTGGCTGTCCAGCGGATCCATCTTGGTGCTCTTGGCAACCGCGTTGCCGCCGGCCCGCGCAGCACCGACGTGCTCCTGCTCGACCACCTTCGCCTTGTCCTTCGGCAACTGGCCGATCGCCCGGCTCCGAGCCGCACCCTCGACGCCGGGTGAGGCTGCCACCCGGGTGACGAAGCCGGACGCGGCCGCGCGCACGGTCAACGTACCGAGATTCGCGTTCTCCTTGACCACCTCGCCGCCTGCTGCTTTGACAGCGGCGACCGCCTGGGCCCGGTTCGCTCCGGATTCGAGCAGGACCAGGTACTCGGTGTTGCCCCCGGCCACTGTCGCATCGGCTCCGGCTGTGACCGGAACCGCCAGACTGGCGGCGACCAGGGCGACTGCCCCGGATGCCGCGCACAACGATCTACGGACGTCTCTCACGTGCGGATCCCCTCCCTGAAGTGAGTGTGACCGGGCCACGCTAAATCAGCGGGTCGGGGTCCACCAGACTCCAGGGAGGTGCCGACGTTGTCAGGATTTCCAAGCAAACGACTGACCTGGACGGTCAGCTCAGCTCTTTGACCTCTCCGAGCTCGGCCAACTGGCCGCGAACATCCTTCGCCTCGCCCACCACGATCACGAGCAGCCCGTTGGCGCCGACGTACCGGCGGTAGGCCTCGGTGGCCGATTCGGCCGTGGTCGCGGCGATCTGCGCGAGGTAGTCGTCGGCGAAGTCCACCGGTACGCCGGCCGCGATGTTGCTGCCGACCTGTTGGGCGATGGAGTCGGCCTGCTCGTACCGCAGCGGCGCGGTACGGATCAGGTTGTCCTTCGACTCGCTCACCTCGCGCTCGGTGAGGCCGTCGCGCGCTTCCCGCAGGATCCGCAGCGCATCGGTGATCGCGGCACCGGTGACCTCGGTGCGGACCGAGCCACCCAGGCTGAACGTGCCGCCCTTGCGGGGAGCGCTGAAGCTCGTGCGGGTGCCGTAGGTGTAGCCCTTCTCCTCCCGCAGCACGGTGTCGACGCGGGAGGTGATGGTCCCGCCGACGACATGGTTCGCGACCGCGGCCGCGCCCCAGATGTCCTCGCGGCGGTCCGGACCCGGGCAACCGATCAGCAGCTGGCTCTGCACCGACCCCGGCCGGTCCACCAGGACGATTCGGTCGCCCAGCAGGTAGAGCGGCTCAGGCGTCTCCAGCACGGGGCCGGCCGACGACGTCCAGTCGCCGAACGCCTCGTCGACGATGCCGGCCACGTCCACCCCGGTGGCGTCCCCCGCGAACAGGATCTGCGCCCGGGCAGGCCCGATGTTGTTGCGGTAGAACTCGGCGACCTCGACGTTGGTGAGCGGCCGGATGGTGTCCGGCGTACCGGCGGTCGGCCGCGAGCGCCTGCTCGACGGGTCGAACAGGTTGGCCGCGAACGCCTCGCGGGCTCGATAGCCCGCGTTCGCCCGCTCCTGGTTGATCTCACCGAGCCGGATCGTCACGTGCCGCCCGACATCGGCCTGGTTGAACGCGGGCCGCGTGACCGCCTCGGCGAGCAGCTTGACCGCCGGGGCCAGTTGCGACACCGGCACGGAGATCTCCACGTGCAGCGCGTCCGAGCTGACATCCACCCCGTACGCCGCGCCGTGGCGCTCCAGGGCAGCCGCGAACTCGTTGGCGGAGTGGAGCTCGGTCCCCTCGTCGAGCGTGCGGGACATGATCGTCGCGACCCCTTCGAGGTCACGCCGTTCCGCCACCAGCGGCATCGCGATCGTGACCCGCACGGTCGCGACATACTGGCCGGGCCGGTCGAACACGTGGACCGGCGTACCGACGCGGGTCGCCGTCGTGGTCGACTCCGGGAACTTCCACGGCCGCGGCGGCGCGACAGCGGGCGGTGTGGTCAAGGCCTGGCTCATTCCTGCTCCCCTGCTGCTTCTTCGGTACTTGCCGGCCGGCGGTACGTCACCTGGGCACGTCCCTCGGCGCGGATCCACTGCGCCGCGACTGCCTGCACCTGCTCGGCCGTGACCGCGCGGATCTGGTCGATCCGGGTGTTGATCCGGTTCGCGTCGCCGAACAGCAACGCGTAGTGCGAGATCTCGTCCGCACGCCCGGCACAGGTCGCGAGCTGCTCCAGCCAGTCCCGCTCGGCCTGCGCCTGCACGGTCGCCAGCTCGTCAGCGGTGATGCCGTCGGCGGCCAGCTTCTCGATCTCGTCGACGAGCGCGTCCTCGACCTTCTCCAGGTCGATGCCGTCCGACGCGATGCCGGTCAGCGTGCCGAACGAGACCCCGCCGATCAGCGGCAGCGCACCGCCCGACACCGACTGGGCGATCTGCTCGTCCCGGACCAGGCGGCGGTTGAGCCGGCCGCTCTGGCCGGCCGCCAGGACGTCGAGCGCGAGCGCGGCGGCATCCAGCTCCGGCGTCCCGTCCACCGGCAGCCGGAACATCATCGTGACCAGGTCCGACGGAACGTCCTCGACCACGTCGTCGCGGAAGACGCCCTCGATCGGGCCGATCGTGCCGTCCGGGGCTTCCGGCGGCTGCGGGATCGCCGGCAGGTGCCCGAAGTACCGCTTCGCGGCGTCGAACGCGTCTTCCGCGGCGACGTCGCCCACGATCGTCAGCACCGCGTTGTTCGGCCCGTAGTACTTGCGGAAGAACGCGTGCACGTCCTCGACCGCGGCAGCGTCCAGGTCGGCCATCGAGCCGATCGTCATGTGCGAGTACGGGTGGTCCGCGGGGAAGGTCAGGCGGACGAGCCGCTCGTACGAATCGCCGTACGGCCGGTTGTCGTAGCTCTGCCGCTTCTCCTCCTTCACCACGTCGCGCTGGTTGTCCAGGTTCTCCTGGTTCACCGCGTCCAGCAGGTAGCCCATCCGGTCCGCCTCGAGCCAGAGCGCCAGATCCAGACCACCGCTCGGCAGTGACTCGAAGTAGTTCGTCCGGTCGAAGAACGTGGTCGCGTTGAGGCTGGCACCGGCGTTCTCCAGCAGGCCGAAGTGCTGCCCGGACTGCACGTTGCGCGACCCCTGGAACATCAGGTGCTCGAACAGATGCGCGAAGCCGGTCAACCCCGGTGGTTCGTGCCGCGAGCCCACGTCGTACCAGAGGTTGACAGCAACGATCGGCACAGCCCGGTCAGAACTCACAACCACGCGGAGCCCGTTGTCCAGGGTCTGCTCGGCAATGGGATAGGTCAGCGGCATGTCGCCACCCTACGTGCTCTTCAACCCCCGCCCACGCCCGTTCGCCACCAGCGCACACCCTCTGCGGCTAATCGGTTTGACCGGGTGCGGGAGCGGGTCGACGATGGCGAGATGCCAGAGAGCCTGCCGCCCGTCCAAGCGCTGCTGATTATCGACATCCAGACCGGGAACGTCACCGGCACCGGCGCAGTACCGGACGCGGCGCGGCTGCTCGAGAACGCCGCAGACCTGCTGGACAAGGCACGCTCAAGCGGCGCACTCGTGGTGCACGTGCAGAACGACGGCCCGGCCGGCATGGCGGACGAAACCGGGACGCCCGGCAGGGAACTGCACCTGCCCGTCCACCCCGGCCGCACCGAACTCGTGATCCGGAAGAAGGTGGACGACGCCTTCAACGGAACCCTCCTGGCCGCGCTGCTGCAGGAACGCGGAGTGAGCTCACTGGCGATCTGCGGCCTGATGTCAGAGATGTGCGTCAGCGCAACAGCCCGCACGGCGCTGTCCCTGGGATACCGGGTAGTCCTCCCCCACGACGCCCACGCGACCACCGGCATCCCACCCACCCCGGGAACCAGCCCTGAGATCCCAGCCGCCACAGTCTCCCGCGTCGCCGAATGGGCCCTGGGCAACGAGATCACTATCCCCCCACACGCAACCGACGTCTCCTTCACCACCTGAACCCCCAGTACGCCGCCCGCCGCCGGCCGCGGTTCGCGGGTAGGTGCATGTGGTTCGCGGTAGGTGCAAGTGGTTCGCGGTAGGTGCATGTGGTTCGCGGGTTTCATAGGTGTGGGTGGTTCGCGTCGCCGGGCTGCGTGATGGTGCTAGTCATGGTGAGGTGAGTCAAGGGCGCCTCGCGGCCCTTCGGGCTCGAACAAGTTCGACCCTGGACACACCTCACCACGACCAGGGAAGGACGCAGCTACGCCCGGAGCCGCTGGGAAGTACGGCCACAATTCAGGGAATTACGTCGGGGGGCGGCCGAACGCCTTCCGTGGTAGGGACCCGGGGGATTTCACCCGCCGCCGGGTGAATCTCGGGCAGGTTGTCGGGACCTTGAACACCAAATCGGGGCCTCGGACAACAATTATCTTGTCCGAGGTCCCCACTACCTGTCCGAACCCCCGACTCAATCACCGCCCGGTCCCAGGCGAACCACCTGGCGGAACGAGCACACCACCAGGCGGACCAGTCGATGAACCACCCCGGCCGATGCCCGCCTGCTCGACCGATACCGCCCTACAGACCGGCATCGGCCCAACGACTCGGCATCCACCCGGACGGGCCCACCGCCGATAGCGGGCTGTTGGACCGATAGCGCCCAGTAGACCGGTATCGGTCCCACAAGCCGGCAGCCGACCGAACCACGCCACTGCTCGACGCGAGGCCCCACCGCCCGGCCCCATCCAGACCTACAGAACCCGCCGATCCCACCCGGGAAACCGGTTACTGGACAGGGTTCTGCGAGTTCTGTAGGTCCGGGTGGGGCCGCCCCCGGAAACCCACGATTGAGCGCCGGCTCACCCCCGCTCGGTGTGGTTACCGCACGGTGTGGCGGTTAACCCACTGGCAGAACAGTGGGCGAACCCCACCAAGAGGAGTTATCCCCCCGCTTCTACCCCGAACCACCCGGGCGAACGGAAACCCGGATGCAGCTCACACGTCAGCGCGGATCCGCGTAGCTGCGTCCTTCCCTGGTCGACGTGGTGGGTGTCAAGGGTCGAACTTGTTCGAGCCCGAAGGGCCGCGAAGCGCCCTTGACACCCACCACGTCGACTAGCACACTCCC
>NZ_DASRXP010000113.1:0-2199 GCF_035687465.1 Kribbella sp. | reverse complement strand
GACGTAAAGCGCTTCACCACCACGTTCGACCAGACGGCAGTCCGAGCGCTGTCTCCGGCCGACACCACCCACCTCATCCAGCAGACAAGGGCACACGAACCCCATGGCGATCCCCACTATCCACTGGCGCAAGAGCAGCTTCTCCGGAGGAGGCAACAACGACTGCGTCGAACTTGTCGGCACGCTCGACGCCGTCCGCGACAGCAAGAACCCGGGTGGCCCGATCCTGCGAGCCAACCTTCACGGTCTACTGGTCGCGGTCCAAGAGGGTCAATTCGGCCACTGACACGTATACGCGTACGTACGGTGGCGTTGTTGCGTGCCCCGTAGGCTACTGTGCGTGGCTACTCCGACGAGGTTGAAGAAGCGGCTGGGCTCGTTCCTGCGTGCGGTGCGGCAGGCGGCAGGCAAGTCAATGGACGAGGCGGCGGACCATCTACGGGTCGAGCGTCCGACGGTGAGCCGTTATGAGACCGGCGAGGCTTTGCCGGTCTGGAGCACGGTGCACATGCTGCTGTCGTTTTATGACGCGACCAGCGGGGATCTGGCCCAAGGTGCTCGGCTGCATGAGGACGCCAAGGACGAGCCGCCGTCGGTTCGGTTGCCGGCCGGCGCGCCGAAGGCGTTCCGCAAGCTGGTCAACGCCGAGCGTGATGCGGTGCGAGAGCGTCGGTTGTCGCCGTTTGTTGTCCCTGGTCTGCTGCAGACCAGGCGATACGCCGAAGCGCTGGAGGAAGCTGCGCACGTGTTCTACACGCCGGATATGCGGCCAGACGGTGTGATCGCCTCGCGGATGAACCGGCAGAAACCGCTGGAGGGCCCCGACCCGATGGCGCTGCACGTCCTGCTCGACGAGGCCGTCATCCGGCGCGAGATCGGTGGCCGCGAGGTGGTCCGTGAGCAGCTCGAACACCTGCTAGACCTCGCCCAGCGGACCAACATCACGCTCCAGGTGATCCCCTACACGGTTGGTGGGTACGGCACGATGAACGGCTCGTTCACCATCGTCGACTACCCCGAATCGGAGTCCGTTCCCGGTGTCTACCTCGAATACCCTGCCGGAGGTGTGTGGGTGGACGATGCAGAAGACGTAAAGCGCTTCACCACCACGTTCGACCAGACGGTTGCCAGAGCGCTGCCCCCGGCCGACACCACCCATCTCATCGAGCAACAGCTCGAGTCGCTCGCGCGGTGAGGAGCCGGACGCCATCGCGGCGAGGCGGCGCCATCACGTAGAGGAATCGGGTGGTGCTTCCCCTGCCCGACAGTCATCCTGCATCGGCCGGTCAACCGGAATGAGTGGGTTGTGGCTCGACGGCAGCCGCCTGGGAGGTCGAGGCTCCGCCCCTAGCCAGCCGGCCGGCGGGCCGCCGGCGGGCTGGCTATCAGTCCGGTGTCCGGCCGGCGGCGCTGTCCATGTCGGTGCAGTAGTCCGGCTGGCCGAGCGTGCCCGGCCACGAGATGCCTGACCAGAACGCCCTGGCGACCGGGTCGTCCGCAATCCGTGTGGTCGACCAGCGGTACACCGTCGGCGGTGCGCGCACCAATGCCGCGGCGACAAGCACGCGTCCATACCCCCAACGTGGTCGGTCCGTGCGTACGTGCTCGATCACCGCACGCCTGCACGGCCCGCACATCGCGAGGTCGAGGTCGGCCTGTACCTCGCCATCGACCCAGAGAGCGATCTGGCCGACTCCCCCGCGCACCGCCGGGGGCGTGCGGACCAGTATCAGCCCGGAGCTGGGCGCGGACTTGGCGTCATATTGCTTGCCGGGATCCACCAGGCACCAGCTGGCCAGTGGGTCGCCGAGGGCGCGGCAGGCGCCGCAGGTGATCTCGGTCAGGGCGTACCAGTGGTGGTAACTCGACCGCGCGGTGGCGATCGCCAGGTCGTGTCCACGCGGGCACCTGGCCGGGACGCGGTCGCCGAGTGCGGGCCGGACCGGCAGCGCGCGGCCGTACATGCCACGCTGAAGGTCCCGCCACTGCTCGCTCACGCGTTCGATTATGGGCATGGCGTGTACGTAAGCGAAAGAGTTTCTCCTGGTGAGCGGGCTCACGAGGGTCTTCGGCTATCGACATGGGCTTGCGCACCGCCGCCCCGTCGGCGCGTGCGTCTGTCAGGTGAGCTCGCGTAGCTTCTGCGCGGATCGTTTGATGATGTGGCGGGCTTCGTTGCCAGTCACTGCGGTCGGCCAG
>NZ_DASRXP010000112.1:0-2613 GCF_035687465.1 Kribbella sp. | reverse complement strand
TGCGCGGTGTCGTCGGGATTGTTGAGCGGGCGAGGACAGGCCGAAAAGCGTGTTCTCACCAGTTCAGGTACGGCTGCGCAAAGCCTGCGAGAGCGCATTCATGCTGATGTCGACGATCGTCCGGAGCTGCTTCTGGCTCGCGCCGACCCTGCTCATCACGGCCAACGACTGGTTGACCGCCACGATGTGAGTCGCGTAGTTCTCGGCGTCGCCCTCGGCCAACTCCGCGGTGTTCAAGGCGGTCCGCAGCCGCGCACGCTGAAGCCCCACAGCTTCGATCGCACGCGTGGCGATAGCGGAGCTGAGTACTGGTGTCGCCATCGCGGTCTGAGCGACCAGACATCCGTCCGGCACGTCGGGGTCGGCGATGCGGTGGAGGGTGACCTCGAAAAACGCCTGTATCGCCCGTAGCGGCTCCCCGGACGCACCCCAGGAAAGGGCCTGCTCGTACCTGTCTCCGTACCGGACGGCGTAGCGATCCAGGCAGCGCAGGTAGAGCGAGTCCTTGTCGCCGAACGAGGAGTAGAGGGAACTCCGGTTCAATCCGGTCGCGCTGGAGAGGTCGTCGAGCGAGGTGTCGGCGTACCCGGCCCGCCAGAACCGCACCATCGCCGCGTCGAGCACGATGTCCACGTCGAACTGCTTCTTCCCGGCCATCCCGGACGCACCCCGTTCTCGAGCCAGTTCCTCGTAACCTGGCCCATCCTATCTTGAACTGAACAGTTCAAGATGTGTACCCTCGAGGTATGACCGACACCGCCATCGACCCGAACCGCCCTCCCGGCCAGAACCACTTCCCCGGGCTGCCGCTGCGCGACCTCGCGGGCTTCACCCACCGCTGGGTCGACGCGGAAGGAATCCGGCTGCACGCCGTGGAAGGCGGCGGGTCGAGTGCGCCCACCGTCGTGCTGCTCGCCGGATTCCCGCAAACCTGGTGGGCTTGGCACCAGGCGATGCCGCGCCTTGCCGAGCGCTTCCACGTGATCGCGATCGACCTGCCGGGACAGGGCCACTCCGACCGTCCTCAAGGGAGCTACGACACACACACCGTCGCTTCGCGCGTCCAGGCCGCGCTGACCGCGCTCAACGTGTCGAAGTACTGGCTCGTAGCCCACGACATCGGGGCCTGCGTCGCCTTCTCGCTCGCCCTGAGATACCAAGACCGCCTGCACGGCGTCGCCCTGCTCGACGCCGGCATCCCCGGAATCACCCTCCCGGACACCATCCCCACGAATCCCGAACGGGCGTGGAAGACCTGGCACCTGGCATTCCACGTGGTACCCGAACTGCCCGAGACACTGCTCACCGGCCGCGAGCGTGACTACGTGGGCTGGTTCCTGAGGGTCAAGACACTGTCCCCCAACACGTTCGACAGCACCGATATCGACCACTACGCCGCCTCCATCGCAGCCGAGGGCGGGCTCCGCGCATCTCTCGCCTACTTCCGTGACGCCGAGGAATCAGCGCGCAAAAACCAGGACGCTCTCGAACGAGGGCACTTGACCATCCCGGTCCTGGGAATCTCCAGCTCCCACGGTTCGATCCCCGACATGGCTGCCGCCCTCAGCCCCTGGGCGGAGAACGTGACCGGCGTCGTCATCCCGGACGCCGGGCACTTCATTCCCGACGAGCAGCCCGACGCAACCGTGGACGAGTTGACAGCGTTCATCGATCAGACGCGTGTCGGGTAGAGCCTTTCAGGGAGCCGAATCGGCGAGCAGCTCGTAAGGCTGGGCACCCCGCAAACCTAAGACGTGCGGTCAGCGCCCTGTTCGCGCGGCCATGGCCGCGCGCAGTGCGTCCGCGTCGAGAGCCGGGCCCCACGCATCCCTCGGATCGATGCTTCGACCGTCGACCAGTGATCCGACGTCGACAACGTCGAAGCCGATCTGGTCGATGAATTCGGTGACCACTCGCTTCGCTTCGTCGTCGTCGCCGGCGATCGGTATGGCACGCCGGTGAACTGCGCCTGACGGCCGGGCATGCTCGACGATTTCGGCGGCCTTGATGGCGTTGAAGGCCTTGACGACGCGCGCGCCGGGGAGACGCGCGGCGAGCATTTCGCTCGCCGCTGTGTCTCCGTCGTCAATGGCGGGGATCTGTCCGTCGCGGGGAGCGTAGTAGTTGTTCGCGTCGATGACGATCTTGCCCGCCAAGGGTTGCGCCGGAAGCTCCGGCACACCGCGGAACGGGATCGCCACCACGACCAGGTCGCCGGCCGCACCGGCTTGTTCGGAGGTCGCGGCCCGTGCCCGGGGGCCGAGTGCGTCGACCAACCGGCTGAGGGTGTGCGGACCTCTGGAGTTGCTCATCACGACGTCGTGACCCGAGGCGATCGCCTGTCGGGCAAGAACTTGCCCGATGTTGCCGCTGCCGATAAAACCGATGGAGGCCATGGTGGTCTTCCCTCCGGACGTGAGCTGCGTCGAATGGTCAGGGGATGAGGACAAGCCGTCCTCGCAGCCCGCCCTTGGCGAGGCGTTCGTGGGCCTGCGCCGCCTCTTCCAGCGGGTAGGTCTGGGCGACCCGAAGGGCGAGTGCGCCTGCCGCGGCGAGGTCGGACAGGGTTGTCAGCATCGCCGCGTCGGGACCGACCGAGGTGAGCCTTACCCG
>NZ_DASRXP010000111.1:0-4572 GCF_035687465.1 Kribbella sp. | reverse complement strand
GCGTTCGGCGCTGAAGGTCACGTAGCCGATGATGGCGAGCCGCACCGCCTCGAGATCGTCCATCTCAGGGTCCAGTCCGACCGCGAGCAATCGTTCTTCGAGGTCGGTCATGCATCGCTCCATGGTCGCGAACCACAGATCTTCCTTGCTGCCGAAGCGCGCGTTGAGCAGGGCGTGGCTGACGCCGATCTCACGACCCAGTTCGCGGACGGAAACCCCGTCGAAGCCGCGCTCGGCGAATGCCTTGAGCGCCGCCTCCAGCACCGCCGCCGAGTCGAGTCCCGTCCCCGCCGGCGGCCGCCCCCGGCCCCGCTTTCCTGTCTCCCGCACCGATCCTCCTCCGTACCAGCGTCCTGACCGTCGTTCCGTGCTTCGCGGCGCTTGCAATAAATTACCAGACGTCTATTATCGATGAAGAGAGCCGCCCGGCGCATTCTTCACCGAGACAGGGAGACAGGGAATGAAGACCGAGCCCTTCCGGATGGCCGAGCAGGCCGCCGACTACCAGCAGCTGGGGATCGCGCGCGGGGACATCGCCCCCTGGGAGGACGGCTTCCGCACCAGCCCTGGCGGCCCGGGCACCTTCGAGTGGTGGTACTTCGATGCCGTCCTCGACGACGGAGCGACCTTGGTGATCAACTTCCTGGTGAAGGACATCCGTGGTGGCAAGGGCCTCGACCAGCCACCGGCACCGCTGGTCACGTTCGAGCTGGACCGGGCGGACGGTACTCATGTCGAACGCTCCGTCCACGTGGCCGAGGATGCGTTCTTCTCCTCGACCGGGCACTGCGATGTGCACATGGGAGCCAACACCATCTCGGGTGACCTGCACACGTACAACATCCGGGTGGAGCTGGACGGTGTGAGCGCGGATGTCAGGCTGACCGGCCAGGTGCCGTCGTGGCGTCCGGAGACCGGCCACATGTACTTCGGTGACGGAGACAAGCGGCGGACCTTCGCCTGGCTGCCGTCGGTACCGCAGGGAGAGGTCGACGCGATCCTGACGATCGACGGGAAGACCGAGCACCTCAAGGGCATCGGCTACCACGACCACAACTGGGGCGACGCGCCCATGAAGGACCTGATCCACCACTGGTACTGGGCTCGCGCCCGGGTGGACGACTACACCGTGATCGCCTCGTACATCACCGGCGAGAAGAAGTACGGGTACGCCGAGACCCCGATCTTCCTGCTGGCCAAGGAGGGCAAGATCATCGCGGACAACGCCTCGCTGGTGCACTTCAGCAAGTCCGAGGAGCACCTCGATCCCGTCACCAGCAAACCCGTCGCCGACGTCGTCGTCTACGAGTACGACGCCGGGTCCGAGGGCGGCGAGCATTACCGGGTCACGTTCCGGCGCGAGAAGACCATCGTGCAGAACCCGATGATCAACTCGGTCAAAGGCCTCAAGCGGTTGCTCGCCCGGTTGGTCGGCTTCGACGGCGCGTACCTGCGCTTCACCGGTCAGGTGACGGTGGAACGGCTCTCCGGCGAGGCCGCGACCATCACCGCTCCCGGTCTCTGGGAACTCATGTACTTCGGCAAAAACCTCGACGCCTGAATAACCCCGAACTTTGCGATGGGACTTTGCCTGACCCGGTATATCGCCTAAGCTCTTCTCCGTGACTACCGGGTCGGCCTTGAGCCAAGAACGAGTTGGGTACCCGGCTGCGCTCTGAGCGCCGGCAGGGCCGCTAGAGGCCCGCCTTCTCCTTGATCTACGTGCTTTCAGCGCGTACTACGTATCCCGCGACGCCACGGTCTACCCCCTGGGTCGCGTCTCCCGGCAGTCCTTCGTGCTGCCGCACACCACCTTCGCAACGCAGCGCTCAGTGCTGCGCTGAATTCTTTCGGGGCGCTTTGTGCTGCCCATTTACCTGTCTTTGATGGAAAGAGGAGAATGCTCAACGATTTCACCCAGCAGATCATCACCGAGTTCCGCGCCAACGCCGGCCAGGTCGGCGGCCCCTTCGACGGAGCGCGGCTGCTTCTGCTCACCACCACCGGCGCCCGCTCCGGCCGACCGCACACGACGATCCTCGGCTACTACCCCGACACCGACGACCGCATCTTCATCGTGGGCTCCGCGGGTGGTGGTCCGAAGCACCCGGACTGGTACCACAACCTGCTCGCCGACCCCGTCGTCACCGTCGAGGACGGCACCTTCACCTACGAAGCTCGCGCGGAACCACTCCACGGCACGGAACGCGACGAGATCTTCGCCCGCCTGACCGAAGCCGATCCCGGCTGGGGCGAGTACCAGTCCAAGACCACCCGCACGATCCCGGTGGTCGCCCTGCGGCAGGTCGCTTGGGGACCGCCGAACACCTCGTCCTTCGGCGAGATGCTCAAGCGCATCCACGGCGCGTTCCGCCGGGAACTCGCCCTGATCCGCCGCGAGGTGGCCACTTCCGGGCCAACCCTCGGCGCTCAACTCCGGATCAACTGCCTCACCCTCTGCCAGGGCCTCCACATCCACCACACCCACGAGACCGATGGCATGTTCCCCGCGTTGCTGGCCCGTTATCCCGAACTGGCTCCCACCATCACCCAACTCCAGTCCGACCACGACAAGATCGCCCTCCTCCTGGACGACCTCCAACAGCTGATCTCAACCCCCACCCCCACCTCGGTCCTCCCCGAGCTCGACCACCTGATCGAAACCCTCAACAACCACCTGGACCACGAAGAGAAACACCTGATCCACATCTTCTGACCACCCCCGGGCGGCTCCGCGCAATCGGAGCCGCCCGGGCTCTGCGTGGCGGGGTACGGGCTCACAGATTCTTAGGAGTACACTTCTTAAAAGTATAGTCCTAAGAATCGGAGCTGCATGGTCGACGCTGTCATCAAGCCGCCGCACGTCTTCGGCCGGGATGCCGAGTGGGCAGGTCTCGCCTCGTTCGTGACGAGGCCGGCCACCCACGCCATGCTGGGTGTTGTCAGCGGACGCCGACGGATGGGCAAGACCTACCTGCTCCGTGCCCTGGTCGAGCAGCAGCGCGGGTTCTACTTCGGAGCGACAGCAGCGACCGCAGGAGAGTCGCTGCGCCAGTTCGGAACGGCCTTAGCCTCGTACGCCGGGTCGCCGTCGCCTTTCTCCTTCGCGACGTGGGACGACGCGATCAGCTATCTGTTCAGTCTGGCGGCGCCGAATCGTTCGGACGGCCCGCTACTGGTCGTCATCGACGAGTTCCCCTATCTGGCCAAAACCGCACCGGAGCTCCCTTCGGTGATCCAGCGCGAGATCGACCGCTTCCAGGTCGAGCCGAGCTCGATGCGGCTGATGTTGTGCGGATCGGCGATGTCGGTGATGGGCGGCCTGCTGGCCCGTACTGCGCCGCTGCGCGGGCGGGCGCAACTCGAACTCGTGGTCCGGCCGTTCGGCTATCGGGACTCGGCCGAGTTCTGGGGTGTCGCGGACGACCCGGCTCTTGCCGCCAGATTGCACGCGGTCCTTGGCGGCACTCCTGCCTACCGACGGCAGTTCCTGGCCGACGACGCTCCTACGAGCCTGCAGGACTTCGACGAATGGATCTCCCGGACGGTGTTGTCGCCGCTGAGCCCGCTCTTCCGGGAGGCGCGGTATCTCCTGGCCGAGGAGACCGATATCAGGGACACGGCGCTCTATCACTCCGTGCTCGCCGCGGTAGCGGAAGGAAACTCCACCCGCGGCGGGATCGCGAACTACATCGGGCGCAAGGCCGTCGACATCTCGCATCCGCTCAATGTGCTGGAGGACAGCCATCTGCTCGAGCGTGAGGAAGACATGTTCAGGTCAGGCAGAGCGCAGTACCGGATCACTGAACCGCTGATCAACTTCTACGAGTCGGTGATGCGGCCGGCCTGGGCACGACTGGAATCAGGCCAGGGAAACGAGGTCTGGGCGCAGTCGGGCGAGCGCTTCTCCGCGAAGGTCGCCGGCCCGCACTTCGAGACCATCTGCCGTGAATACATGTTGGGTGCTGGTCAGTCCCTGCTCGATGGCTCCTTGGGACAAGTCGGCCGCGGCGTTGTCAGCGATGCAACCCGGCATCAGCAGATCGAGGTCGATGTCGCAGTCACCGAACGGCCCCGGGGGACCGCCAGAGTCAGAGTGGCGATGCTCGGCGAAGCCAAATGGGGCACCGTGATGGGCATCAACCACCTTGACCGTCTCACCCGGGCCCGGGAGCTCCTTTCTCACCGTGGCCTCGATACCGCCGGATGCCTCCTGACTTGCTTCAGCGCAGAGGGTTTCAGTGATGCCCTGCGAGCTGCGGCCGATCGGGACGACGTCCAGCTCGTTACCCTCGAAGACCTTTACCACTGACAAACGACCTGCACCTCGGTCTTGGTTTTCATACCCTGGCGGTCATGCAGGTTCATGATGACGAGGCGTTCTTGGGGTATGTGAGTGGGCGGCTGGCGGCGTTGCCGTGGGTGGAGGCGGTGGCGTTGGGGGGTTCTCGGGCGACGGGGGCTCAGGGGCCGGGGAGCGATTGGGACTTTGCGGTGTACTACCGCGGGCCGTTCTCTCCTGAAGATCTGCGGGCCGTCGGCTGGCCGGGCGAGGTTTCCGAGATCGGGGGA
>NZ_DASRXP010000110.1:0-10381 GCF_035687465.1 Kribbella sp. | reverse complement strand
GGCACCAACGAGAACACCAACGGCCTCCTGCGCCAGTACTTCCCCAAAGGCACCGACCTGTCTGGCTACCACCCCGACTACCTCGACTACGTCGCCGCCCAACTCAACAACCGACCCCGCAAACGCCACCACTGGCGCACCGCCGCCGAACGCCTCGACCAGCTACTCTCAGAACCCTTCACCCCACCCACTGGTGCACTCACCGCCTGAATCCGCCGTGACCCTCGGCAACCCCCCAGGGTGAAAAGGGGGCGAATGATCAGGTGGGTTCAAGCTGCTCGGTTGTGCTCACACCGAATCCGGTAAAAACACGCTGACATCAGATGACTTGGCGGCCGATCGGCGCTACCGTCGAAAAGTTGCGCTCACGCAGGTCGAGGTGCTCTGAGGTCTCCCGAAGGTCACGCGTGCATTACTTGCTTGCGTTTTGTTCAAGACAACGTTGACATGCGCAGTTTCGACCAAGCAACATAAGCGACTGATCCGCTCAGCGCGGCCATCCGCCCAGGGAAGTTGGTTCGACGTGCGACGACGTGTGACTGGACTTGTGGGGGTGACGCTGGGGCTGGCCCTGGTGCTCAGCGCCTGTGGTGACGGCAACGGCGACAGCGGCGGCAGCAGTGCCGGTGCCAAGAGCGTGGTGATCGCGATCACGGCGGACCCGCTGAACTACATCAACCCGCTGAACGAGAACGGCAGCCCCGGCATCCAGGTGGCGCAGGCGATGTACGCCCCGCTCGTCACCACGGACCCGAACACCGGCAAGACCGTCAACGTGATGGCCGACTCCGTCACGCCGGACAAGACCAGCCAGACCTGGACGATCAAGCTGAAGGCCGGCAACACCTTCCAGAACGGCCAGCCGCTGACCGCGAAGGACTACGTCGACAGCTGGAACCTGACCGCGCAGGGCTCGACCGCGTGGAAGAACAACGGCTTCTTCTCCAAGGTCGAGGGCTACGGGGCGCTGAACCCGGAGACCCCGGACGGCGCCACGCCCAAGCCGACCGCGGTGAAGGCGCTGAGCGGCCTGAAGCTGATCGACGACCTGACCTTCTCGATCAAGCTGAAGGTGCCGTTCTCCCAGTTCGGGCTGACCCTGCAGTACCTCGGCCTGGCCCCGCTGCCGGAGGAGGTCCGCAAGGACCCCGACTCCTACAAGCGCAAGCCGATCGGCAACGGCGCGTTCAAGCTGGACGGTGACTGGGCCCCGGGGACCGACATCAAGCTGGTGAAGTGGGACGGCTACAAGGGGCCGAACGCACCGGCGGCGGACGCCATCACCTACCGGTTCATCCCGAACGGCGACACGGCGTACAACGAGTTCCTGGCCGGCACGGTGGACTTCGTCGACGTACCGTCGTCCAAGATCAAGACCTTCAAGACGGACGCACCGGACGGCTGGGTCACCGCCACCAGCTCCGGCGCCAACTACCTCACCTTCCCTGCCTGGGACCAGCGGTACAAGAACCCCAAGCTGCGGCACGCGTTCTCGATGGCGATCGACCGGAAGGCCTTCGCCGACCTGGTAGGCCTGGCCACGCCGTCCAGCGGACTGATCTCGCCGGACATCGACGGCTACCGCTCCGATGCCTGCAAGTACTGCGGTTTCGACGTGACCAAGGCCAAGCAGTTGCTGGCCGAGGCAGGCGGGTTCTCGGGGCCGGTGAACATCAACTACAACACCTCCAAGGACACCGGCCAGCTCTTCGCCGAGGCGCTCGGCAACATGCTCCGGCAGAACCTCGGCCTCGAGGTGAAGTACACCGGCAAGCAGGCCTCCGAGATCACCGAGCTGGCCGACACCCGCAAGCTGGACGGGCTGCGACTCAGCGGCTGGGGCCACGACTACCCGTCGATCGAGGACTACCTGACCCCGATGTTCAAGTCATCCGGTGACGCGAACTTCGCCGGCTACAACAACCCCGCGCTGGACAAGATCCTGGCCGAGGGCGACGCCCAGCCGGACCCGGAGCAGGCGATCAAGCTCTACCAGCAGGCCGAGGACATCGCGCTCGAAGACCTGCCGCTGATCCCGTTGTATGCCAAGCAGAATGCCTATCTGCACTCGGCGAAGATCGATCCGCGGGAGTCCAAGTACACCGGCGTGCAGGCCCTCTACTCCACGTTCCAGTGACCCGGTTCGTACTCCGCCGCGCCCTGGCGGCCGTCCCGATCGGGTTGATCGTCACGCTGGGGGTCTTCGCGCTCGTTTTCGCGATGCCCGGAGACCCCCTGCGGGAACTGGCCGGTGACAAGCCGATCCCGGCCGCGGTGATGGCCGCCAAGCGGGCCCAGTTCCACCTCGACGATCCCTTCATCGTCCAGTACCTGCTGTCGATGAAGGACATCTTCACCGGCAATTTCGGTACGACGTTCGCCGGCGCCGAGATCGCGGATCAGCTGAGACTCCGGATCCCGGTGACGCTGAAGCTGGCCACGTTGGGCCTGGTGTTCCAGTGGGTCGCCGGGCTCCTGTTCGGCCTGTACGCCGGCTTCCGCCGCAACGGCATGGTGGACCGGCTGCTCCTACTGTCCACATTGGTCGTGCTGGCGGTACCGAGTCTGGTCCTGTACTTCGCGGCGCAGTACGTGCTCGGCGTGGAACTCAAATGGCTGCCGGTGTCCGGGGTCGCCGACGGCTATCCACTGTCCTACCTGATGCCCGCACTGTGTATCGGGATCATGGGCTTCGCCGGCCTCGCCCGCCTCACCCGGACGTCGATCGTCGAGACGGCGAACGCTGACTTCGTCAAGACGGCCCGGGCCAAGGGCCTCGGCGAGCAACGGATCCTCTGGGGTCACGTGTTGCCGAACGCCTTGCTGCCGATGGTGACCTTCATGGGCATCGACGTTGGCGGCATCTTCGCCGGCGCGATCCTTGCCGAAAGCATCTTCAACCTGCCCGGGCTGGGGCAGTTCATGTTCCAGGCCATCAAGCTGAAGGAGGGCGGTGTGGTGGTGTTGCTGTCCACCCTGGCGTTCGTCTCGTTCATCCTGATCAACCTGCTGGTCGACATCGTCTACGGCGCGATCGATCCGAGGGTGCGCAATGTCTGAGGCACAGCAGGTCTTCGGGGCCGAGACCCACGATCTCGACGGCAGGACGCTGTCGAACCGCGAACTGCTGAAGGCGCTACTGCGCAAACCGCAGTTCGACGTGTGCCTGCTGCTCGTGCTGACCTTCTTCCTGATGGCCGCGGCGCCGCGGATCTTCACCTCGGTCGATCCGCGGTTCTGTCAGCTGACCAACTCGCAGCACGGTCGCGAGCCCGGGCACCCGTTCGGGTTCGACATCCAGGGGTGCGACTACTTCGCCAACGTCATCTACGGCGCCCGGCCGTCGGTGTTGGTGAGCGTGATCGCCAGTGTCGGCGGGTTCGCCATCGCGGCCATCCTCGGACTGCTGGCCGGCTACTTCCCGGGCTTCGTGGACAACCTGATCTCCCGTACTGCGGACGTGTTGTTCTCGCTGCCCGGGTTGATCGCCCTGATCGTGATCCTGAACTCCGTACCGAACCGCAGTATCTGGATCATCGTCGGTGTCATCCTGCTGACCTGGTGGCCGCTGGGAATGCGGCTGATGCGCTCGACGGTGTTCTCGGTGCGCAACCGCGAGTTCGTCCTCGCCGCCCGGTCGATCGGGGTTCCACCGCTGCGGATCCTGCGCAAACACGTGTTCCCGAACGCGATGGCGCCGCTGCTGGCCAACACCACGCTCGGCATCGGCGGATTGATCGGGATGGAGGCGGTGCTGACCTTCCTCGGGGTCGGGTTGCAACCACCGTCCATCTCGTGGGGAAGCCAGTTCGGTGCCGCCGCGGCGTACCGGGACTCGCCTCATCTGTTCCTCTGGCCGGCGCTGTTCATCTCGACGATGACGATCTCCTTCATGATCATCGGCGACTCGATCCGTGACGCCCTCGACCCGAAGTTGCTGAAATGACGACCGGTGAAGTGCTGCTGAAGGTGGACAACCTCAGCGTCGAGTTCGACACCCCGCGCGGTCCTGTCCGCGCGGTCGACTCAGTGTCCTGGCAGGTCCGGGCCGGCGAGACGCTCGCGATCCTGGGGGAGTCGGGCTCCGGCAAGAGCGTGTCCACCCAGGCGCTGACCGGGATCCTGGAGATGCCGCCGGGCCGGATCGTCTCCGGTACGGCGTCCTATCGTGGCGACGACCTGATCTCCATGTCGGTGAAGGAACGCCGCAAGATCGTCGGCGACCGGATCACCATGGTCTTCCAGGACTCGCTGTCGGCGCTGAACCCGGTCCAGTCGGTCGGCAAGCAGATCGCCGAGTGCTTCCGGGTCCACCGCGGTCTGTCGAAGTCCGACGCGATGAAGCGGGCCGCGGAGATGCTCGACCGGGTCCGGATCCCGGCTGCCGCCAAGCGGGTGAACGACTATCCGCATGAGTTCTCCGGCGGGATGCGGCAGCGGGTGATGCTGGCGATGGCGCTCGCGCTCGATCCCGACGTACTGATCGCGGACGAGCCGACGACCGCGCTGGACGTGACCGTTCAGGCACAGATCCTGGAGCTGATCGAGGATCTGCAGGCTGAGCGGGACATGGGCGTCGTACTGATCACCCACGACCTCGGCGTGGTCGCGGACGTCGCCGACAACGTGGTCGTGATGTACGCCGGGCACGTGGTGGAGCGGTCTTCCACGGCCGAGGCACTGGAGTATCCCGTGCACCCTTACACCGAAGGGTTGCTGGGCTCGATGCCGTCGGCGGATCTGAAGGGCCAGGAGTTGCCGAAGATCCCCGGTACGCCGCCGTCGTTGCGGGCGATCCCGTCGGGTTGCGCGTTCCGGACCCGGTGCCCGATAGCCGTCGAGGAATGCGCCCACGAGGTACCGCCGCTGCTGACCGTCGCACCCGGGCGGGACGCGGCCTGCATCCGGCGGACCACGATCTCTGCGAAGGAGGCGGTCTGATGGCCGAAGAGTTGCTCGTGGCAACGAATCTGGTGAAGCACTACGACATCAGCCCGGCCTTCTCGTTCGGCTCGAAGGTCGTGGTCCGGGCAGTCGACGGGGTCGATCTCGTGCTGCGCAAGGGCGAATCGCTGGGCATCGTCGGCGAATCCGGTTGCGGCAAATCCACCCTGGTCCGGCTGCTCGCCGCGCTGGAGAAGCCGACGTCCGGCGAGCTCCAGTACGGCGGAGTCGACGTCAGCAGGTTGCGCGCCAAGGAGTTGCGCAGGTGGCGCCGCAACGTCCAGGTGGTCTTCCAGGACCCGTACTCGAGCCTCAACCCGCGGATGCGCGTGGGGGAGATCATCGCGGAACCGCTGGAGGTGCATCCCGATGTCTCGCGCGGCCTGGACATCCGCAAGCGCGTCCGCGAACTGCTGGAACTCGTCGGGCTGCGGGCCGAGGACGAGACGCGCTTTCCCCACCAGTTCTCCGGCGGTCAGCGCCAGCGCATCGGCATCGCCCGCGCGATCGCGCTGAACCCGGATGTGTTGTTGTGCGACGAGCCGGTCTCGGCGCTCGACCTCTCGGTCCAGGCCCAGGTGGTCAACCTGCTGATGCGACTGCAACGCGAACTCGGCCTGAGCATCATCTTCGTCGCCCACGACCTGTCGGTGGTCCGTCATGTGTCGGACCGGGTTGCCGTGATGTACCTCGGTCGCGTCGCGGAACTCGGCGAACACCAGCAGGTCTACGACATCCCCGCCCACCCGTACACCCAGGCTCTCCTCTCCGCCGAGCCTGGTCTGGCGCGCCAGGGCCGGCGGCGGATCGTCCTCGCGGGCGACCCGCCTTCCCCGGTCATGCCGCCCTCAGGTTGTCGGTTCCACACCCGCTGCCTGAGAGCCGAGGCCCGCTGCAGCACCGAAGTACCAGAACTGCGAGTGATCCCCTCCGGCCAACAGGTCTCCTGCCACTACGCCGAAGAAGCCCAAACCGACTACAAAGCCTTCGTGCCAAGCTGATCCGCATGCAGATCGAACCACGGCCCCACGACGATCCCGGGCTGAGCTTCCTGCTGGATCTTGCGTTGAAGGAACTCTTCGTCCGTTATCCCGACAGTTCGTCCACCCACTACCTCGATCCGGCGACATCGTTCCTGGTGGCGGTGAGTGCGAACGACGCTGTCGGGTGCATCGGGCTGATGCCGGCGGTCGATGGAGTCGGTGAGATCAAACGGATGTTCGTGCGTTCAGACCAGCGTGGACGAGGGCTTGCCCGGCTGTTGGTCCCCGTCCTCGAACAGAACGCCGCAGCTCGTGGCGACCACACTGTCCGCCTCGCCACCGGCCAACGCCAACCCGAAGCAGTCGCGCTCTACGAGTCCCTCGGCTATTCGCGGACCGGCCCGTACGGCAAGTACCTCCACGACCCCCTCGCCCTCTGCTACACCAAACCACTGACATAACAGGCTGAATCGCCGATTCATAGGCATGCTCAGGTACGAGGGACTGTGGTCGGTGTCGGGAAGGACAGGAGATAGTGCCCGGACCGGGGCGATCGGCGCGGCATTCAGGCGGGACGCGACGGCCGGGAGTGCCGATGGAGTGACTACCTCCTGTCCTTCCCGACACCGGACACCGGCATCTGACGCTTGGCCGCGGTGAAGGGTCAGGGTGCTGTGCCGCGGTTCAGGCCGAGGCTGGCGATGAGGTCTTCGTGGAGTTCGAACCAGACGCGGTGGCAGGAGTCGATGTCGGTGCGGTCGACCCATCCCGCCTCGCCCGCTCGGGCGCGGTGCAAGGCCGTGGTGAATCGGGTGTCGTAGCCACCGAAACGAGTGAGGATGCCGCCGAGGCGTTCGGCGAGCGGGGCGAGCGCCTCGTCGATGGCCGTGAGCTCGTCGAGGACGCCGCCGTCCCAGACAGGATCGGAGTGATCGTTGGTGGCGAGCCGGCTCCCGGGAACAGGTCGGAGCTGCCAATCGGTACAGGCTCGCTGGAGGCGGGTGTTCAGCGGGAGGAAGTCGCGGTAGATGTCGCGGGCTTGATCCGCGCCGCCGGCGGAGTCGAGCTCGGCCGCGAGCAGGCGTTCGTTCTCCGCGCGGCCGGACTCGGTCAGGGACCAGCCTTCGAGGTCGGCGAAGGCGGCGTACGTCACCCAGCCGCGCGCCTCGGCGTCACCGAGCAGCTGAGCGGTCTCGGCCGGTTCGAGCCCGAACCGGCGGGCGAGCACAGGGGGCGCCGCGAACCCGACGATGCGGACGGCGTGGAGGACCAGCAGCTCGGAGGACGAGTCCTGGGTCATGAGTCAGTTTCCTGCCTGGCGGTGAGCCGGTTGAAGTGCTGCTGGCAAGCCTGTGGGGAGTTGAATCCCATCGCCTCCGCGATCTGCGCCCAGGTCAGGCCGGCACCGCGCGCGGTGAACAGCAGACCCGTTTCGAGTCCTTCGACCTCGGCCCGCGCGGCGGCCAGGAGCGCGAGCGCACTGAGGACACCCTCGGGATCCAGAGCGCCGGAGCGCCAGAGCGCGAAGTGAGCGAGGTCGACCGCCGACGGCGGGACGGGCGCCGGCCGCCAAGGTCGGGCGTCGAGCTCGTCGGCCCCGAGCGAGAGGAGGTGCTCACGTGCGTCCTGCTCGCGGCGCGCTTGGGCGTGATCCGCGTTCTCTGCCTCGTCCTTGCCTTGCACCCGAGCCATCCTGCAGAATCAACAGAACGTTGTCAACATTTTGTTGAAAGGCTGGGATGATCGTTCCCCTCAGGGACGCCGCTGTGAACACCTGCGGCGGCAAGGCCGGTGCGCTCGGTGCGCTGCTCCGTACAGGCTTACCGGTGCCCGACGGCTTCGTCATCCCGTTCGACGCCTATCGACTCAATGTCCACGGTCCGGACCGGCTCCTGGAAGACCTCGCGCACGGGCTGGATGAGCTCGGCGATGTCCCGGTCGCGGTGCGGTCGTCGGCGGACAGCGAGGACACCGTTCACGCGTCGGGCGCAGGTCAGCACGAGAGCGTGCTCGCGGTACGTGGCGTCGCTGAGGTCGCCGACGCGGTGCGGACCTGTTGGGCCTCGCTGCACTCGTCACGTGCCATCAGCTACCGGGGCACCCACGGTGCGAGCGATCCGGTGATGGCCGTCCTGATTCATCGTCTCGTGGACGCCGAGGTCTCCGGCGTGATGTTCACTCCTGCTGAACCGGCGGGCAGTACCGAGATCGAGGCGTCCTGGGGCCTCGGCCCCAGCGTCGTCGGCGGAACGGTGACCCCTGACGCCTACCGCGTAGCTGCGGATGGTTCCGTCACCAGCACGATCTCGGACAAACGGACACGGCTCGACCGCGACGGCACCCGGCTCATCACCCGCGACGTGCCCGCCACCGATCGCGAGCGACCGACACTCCACGACGTGACCGTTGCTCGGCTCGCGCAGCTCGGTCAGGAGGTAGCGGC
Source organism: Kribbella sp. (assembly GCF_035687465.1). Taxonomy (NCBI): domain Bacteria; kingdom Bacillati; phylum Actinomycetota; class Actinomycetes; order Propionibacteriales; family Kribbellaceae; genus Kribbella; species Kribbella sp. Next base: position 2,011 of record NZ_DASRXP010000110.1, on the reverse strand, counting down.
CGTGCTCGGCGGGCCGCAAGACATCGAGTGGGCGATCACCGGCGACCGCAATTGGGTTCTGCAAGCCCGGCCGATCACCGTCGCACCCCCGCAGGTACCTTCCGCGGTCGCCTCGCACGCCTCACTGACCGGAACACCGGCCAGCGCCGGAACAGTCACCGGAACCGCGCGGATGGTCCGCGGTCCCGACGACTTCTCGCGCGTGCAACCTGGCGACATCCTGGTCTGTCCGTACACCGATCCGGCCTGGACGCCCTTGCTGCGCATCGCTGCCGGGGTCGTCACCGAAACCGGAGGGGTCCTCGCCCACGCGGCGATCGTCGCACGCGAGCTACGGATCCCCGCCGTCGTCGGGATCCCGGGCGCCACCACAACGCTGAACGACGGCGACACCATCACCCTTGACGGTGCCGCCGGCACCGTCACCACGCCAGATCGGAGCATCGACACCTGATGGCAACCCGCCACCTCTACATCGCGCGCCACGGCTACGCCGACGCGTTCGGTGAACTCACCGACATCGGACGACGGCAAGCCGCTCTGCTGGGTGAGCGCCTCGCACGACTCCCGATCGACGCGGTCTGGCATTCCCCGCTCCCGCGCGCCGCCGCCAGCGCCCACGAACTCGTCCAAGAGTTGCCGGCCACCACGCCTGTCGCAGCGGCCGCCGAACTCATCGACCACGTCCCCTATGTGCCCGCCCCGGCTGAGACGCCCCCTGCGTGGATCCCGTTCTTCGACGGCTACGCCGAAGCCGAAGCCGAGGCCGGCCGCAAGCTCGCCGAGAGCCTGATCGCCCGCTTCGCGACCGCTCCCGATCCGTCCACCTCGCAGGGCGATACCCACGAGGTCCTCATCACCCACGCCTACCAGATCGCCTGGCTCGTCCGTCACGCCCTCGACGCTCCGCCGGCCCGATGGCTCGGCCTCAACAGCGCCAATTCGGCCCTCACCGTCATCGAGTACCGTCCCGGACTGCCGCCAGGGATCGTCATGTTCAACGAGCTGACCCACCTCCCCGCCGAGCTGCGCTGGACCGGATTCCCCACTACCACCCGGCCTTGATCCGGTCGGCTGAGCGGGAGTGACATCCTTGGGCGGTCGGGTCGGTTCGAGGAAGGGTGCGGATGATCAAGGTCGGGGTGCTGGGGGCCAAGGGCAAGATGGGGGCTCAGACGTGTCTGGCGGTCGAGGGCGCGGACGGGCTCGAGTTGGTGGCCCGGCTCGATCAGGAGGATGACCTCGAGGAGCTGGCCAAGGCCGGTGCCGAGGTCGTCGTCGACTTCACCCGGCCCGAGGTCGTGATGGACAACCTGCAGTGGTGCATCGGGCACGGCATCAATGCCGTGGTCGGGACCACCGGGTTCGACGACGAGCGGCTCGCGACCCTGCGCACGCAACTCGACGCCAACCCCGGGACCGGCGTACTGATCGCCGCCAACTTCTCCATCGGCGCGGTACTGATGATGCAGTTCGCCGCCAAGGCCGCCAAGTACTACGAGTCCGTCGAGATCATCGAGTTGCACCACCCCGACAAGGTCGACGCCCCCTCCGGGACTGCGCGTCGCACGGCCGAGCTGATCGCCGCCGCCAGGCGCGAGGCGAAGTCCGCGCCCATCCCGGACGCGACCAGCACGGGCCTCGAATGCGCGCGCGGTGCCGACGTCGACGGGATTCGCGTGCACGGCGTCCGGTTGCGCGGCCTGGTCGCTCACCAGGAGGTGCTCTTCGGCGACGTCGGCGAGACGCTGACGATCCGGCACGACTCGATGCACCGCGAGTCCTTCATGGCAGGCGTCCTGCTCGGCGTCCGCAGGATCGTCGACACCCCGGGCCTGACCGTGGGCCTTGAGAACTTCCTCGATCTCGAGTGACATGACAGCCAAGAAGGCGGCGATCGTGATCGCGGTCGTCTTCATCGTGTACGCCGTGCTGCTGGGCTGGCGTGGTGTCCTCCTGATCGGCACCGGTGATCCCGTCGCAATCGTCCTCGGCATCGCCATCCTGGTGA
>NZ_DASRXP010000109.1:0-16636 GCF_035687465.1 Kribbella sp. | reverse complement strand
GCCCTCGAACCCGACGAAATCCGAGCCGGCTACGTCCTAACCTGCCAATCCCACCCCACCACAGACAAGGTAGTCCTCGACTACGACGCCTAGGAGCGATGGTTCCGCCGGTGAGACTGTGGTTCGGCCGGTTCGGGACTGTGGTTGGGCCGGCGTTCTGGCGGCCTGGTTTTCCTGGCGCATTGGGACTGTGGGTGCGCCCGGTGCATTGGCGGTGTGGTTGCGCCGGTGCATTGGGACTGTGGTTGCGCGGTCTCCGCTGCGTGATGGTGCTAGCCGAGATGCCGTGTATCAAGGGCGCCGTTGGCGTCGCCTTCGGCGATCGAACAAGTTCGACCCTTGACACCCAGCACCTCGGCCAGGAAAGGACGCAGCTACGCGGATCCGCGCTGACGTGTGAGCTGCTCCCAATGGTTCCGCCGGCTCGGGCGGTCCTTGGGGGACAGGTGTGGGCTAGTTCTGACGGTTTCGTCGGTCCGACGTGGTGGGGCGAGTCGCGTTGTGGCGGACAACTCCTGTTCTGCGGGTTAGCCCACTGTTAGAGCAGTGGGCTAAGCCCCAGACGATGGGGTAAGCCCACCCAGAGTGGGGTGAGCCCACTCAGTGCGGGACGCCGGCCGGCGAACAACCCGCTACCGGGCAAACAACCCGCCACCGGACGGACCGGCCGGTACCGGCCAGGCCCGGAGCAGCCCGCTACCTAGATCCCGGGACCGATAGCGGCCTACTGGGCGCCATCGGTCGAACAACCCGCTACCGAGCGGCGGGATTCACCGGCCGTTCCACCAGGCGGTGCGCCGAGACCACTGGGTGGCACGTAGACCGCCTGTCAGGATGGGGATCGCGTTGACTGTGGGGACCTTGCCGTTGGCAATCGATTGCAGCCGACCCGGTCCCGACACTCGCCGGCCCAGTCCCCACAGTCGACGACTCCAGCCCCCCAAGCCCGACGGAATCCCCTGAATTGTGGCCGCACTTCCCAGCGGCTCCGGGCTAGCTGCGTCCTTCCCTGGTCGTGGTGAGGTGTGTCAAGGGTCGAACTTGTTCGAGCCCGCAGGGCCGCGAAGCGCCCTTGACTCACCTCGCCACGACTAGCAAACTCACGCAGCCCGGCGACGCGAACCACCCACACCTACCCGCGAACCACCCACACCTACGTCGCCGGAGGTCGGGGAGATGGTCAGGGCAGCCGCAGCCGAAGAGGGCAAGGCTGTTTCCGCGTGGCCGGCCGAGGCTGCTGTCTAGTCGGGGGTTGTGCAGGTCGCGAGTTGGGTGGCGGTGGCGGTTTTGGCTTCTATCCAGCGGCGGCGGAGGAAGTGGGCTTTGAGGAGGCGGTGGATGCCGTCGAGGACCACCAGGCGGCCGCGGTAGGCGACCAGGTGGATGGGGAAGTCCAGGTCCGCGTCCATCACGCGCTGGTAGGTGTCGCGGAAGTTCATCGGGGTCTCGGTCACCTGGTTCGGGGTGACTTTGAAGCGTTCGCCGTTCAGCGGCAGGAGCGGGAGGTCGAACATCCACAGCAGGTCGACCACCTCGATCGGTTCCACCCGCAGGTCGAGCGCCCAGAGTTTGTGCAGTTCCCAGCGGGCTTGCGGGAACACCTCACGCAACAAGTCCGGCATCGTCGCGAGCAACTCCTCGAACGACACATCCTGCGCGCCTCCGCCGTCCACCCCGTCGCCGTCCAGCTGATCGATCGTCACGACCGAGCACGGTACGCCATCAGACGGGGCGTGACTGGCGCAGCATCGCGAGCCGCCGGCGGCGCAGGGCGCTGGACAGCGTCCGGGGTGGCGCGCACTCGGCCGGGTCCACCAGTTCCGACGGGTTCGTCTGCCGATGGATCACCACGATGGCGGAGTCGTCGCCCGGGCCGCCGATCTCGGTGACGAGCTCGTCCGCGGCGCCTTTGAAGCCGTGGGCAACCAACCGTTCGGCATGCCCCGCGAGCCGGTCCGTCCCCCGGCCGATGTCGCGCCGCGGCGTCTCGACCATGCCGTCGCTGTAGAGGAAGAGCGCATCGCCAAGCTTCAACTGCCCGGCGTTCAGTGTGAACTCCGGCGTCTCCACCAACCCGAGCAACGGCCCGTCCGAGTCCCGCGTCGCCCACCGTCCCGACCACGCGTCGAACTGGATCGCCGGCGGATGCCCGGCAGTCCGTACTTCGAAGTCGCCGGAGCGCAGGTTGACCGCCACGTGCACCACCGTGGCGAAATCGTCATCCCAGTCCTGGCGGCGCAGATAGTGGTTCGCGGCCGGCAGGAACTCCTCGACCGGCAGCACCCCGAGCAGTCCGCCGAAGGCGCCGGACAGGAGCAGGGCCCTGGTTCCGGCATCGATTCCCTTGCCCGACACATCGACCAGTGCGACCTCCAGCAACTCGTCGTCCCGGAGCGTGGAGACGACGAAATCGCCCGAGAAGGAAGCACCACCGGCCGACCTGATCGCGACCTCGGCCCGCCAGCCGGCCGGCAACCGGGGCAGCTCGCCCTGCGCGGTGAGGATGTCCCGCAGTTCGATCAGCATCGACTCACCCCGCGTTCCCTGCACCCCCAGCCGGCTGCGCACCTTCGCCCCGGTCAGCACGATCCACGCGGCGACGCCGAGGATGACGACGAACCCGGTCCTCGGCAGCCCGATCGCGCGCTCCGACACGACGTACGAGCCGAGCACCATCGAGATCAGCGTCAGCACGACGAGCGAACGGAACCGCAGCAGCAGGCCGCCGAGCATCAGCGGGATGATCAGGATCGCGGCGGGAACGACCGACGGGCCCGCCAGCGCGGCGGCACTCACCGCGACCGTCAACGCCAGCACGCCGACGAAGGTGAGCGGGTGCGACTTGCGCGCATGGCGGACCAGCGAGCGGGCCCCAGGGCCGACCCGTCGCAAGCCAGCGAATCCGCTGCTATTGCTCATGGTGAGACGAAGATAACGGCACCACACGGTCCGCGCATCAAGTCGTCAGAACTTCTTCACAGGTGGACGTCTGGTCTGTCCGGTCCGTTGGCACTTGGGACACCAGAACAAGTTGCGCCCGGCCAGGATCTCGGTCCGGATCACCGACTGGCAGACATAGCAGTGCTGCCCCTGCCGGCGGTACACGTAGACCTCGCCGCCGTGGTCGTCCTTGCGTGGATCGCGCCCCATCGACTCCGGGGTGTGGTCGTCGGTCACCGTGTCGATCCGCCCGGTCTCGACGCCGTACTTCATCAGCGCGAGCAGGTCGGTCCACATCCCCTGCCACTCACGCTTCTTGACCAGATGGCCCGGCGTCTTCGGGTGCAGCTTGGCCCGGAACAACACCTCGGCCCGGTACACGTTGCCGACCCCGCTGAGCACCTCCTGGTCCATCAGCAGCTGACCGATCGGCAGCTTGCTGCGATGGATCCGCTTCCAGGCCAGGTCCGGATCGGCGTCGTCGCGCAGCGGGTCCGGGCCGAGCCGGGCGATCAGGCTCTCGCGTTCACCGTCGGTCAGTACTTCGCACACGGTCGCCCCGCGCAGATCGGCGTACGACGCGTCGTTGCTCAGGCGGAGTCGCACCTGGCCGACGGGCGCCGGCACCGGTGCCTCGCCGAAGTCCACCTTGCCGATCAGGCCGAGGTGGATGTGCAGCCAGCCGGCGCCCTCGAAGTCGGCGAGGAAGTGCTTGCCGTGCGCCTCGGTCTGGCGCAGTACGTGCCCGTCCAGCAGCGCCGCACCCTCGACGAACCGGCCCTGGGGGCTGGAGGCCCGGACCGGGCGGCCGCCGAACGCGTCCCAGACATCGTTCGCCAGCCGGTGCAGGGTATGACCTTCGGGCATGATTCCTCTTATGGGTGCAACGGGTTCTGGTGCGAAGGGGCGGACTGGTCCGCCCACCCCGGCGGTGGTCGGTATCGGCCGGTCGATGCGGGCCCGGGATGTCTCCCGACCGCGCCCCGACGAGCGGCGCGCGGTCCGTCCGAAGGCAGAAGATCAGGACGAAGCCGGCAGGGGCGGCAGTTCGCCGGTCGATTCATAGGCTTCCAGCATCTTGATCCGGCGGGTGTGCCGCTCCTCGCCCGAGTAGTCGGTGGCCAGGAAGAGGTCCACGAACCCGGTCGCGTCGTCTTCGGAGTGCATCCGGGCGCCGATGCTGATCACGTTCGCGTCGTTGTGTTCGCGGCCGAGCTTCGCGGTGTCGGTGCTCCAGGCCAGCGCGGCCCGGACACCCTTCACCTTGTTCGCGGCGATCTGCTCGCCGTTGCCCGAGCCACCGATCACGATGCCCAGACTGCCGGGGTCCTCGACCACCGCCTCGGCCGTGCGCAGACAGTACGGCGGATAGTCGTCGACCGCGTCGTACACGGCCGGACCGTGGTCGACGATGTCGTGCCCGGCAGTCGTGAGGTGCTCGACCAGGTGGTTCTTCAGTTCGAACCCGGCGTGGTCGGAGCCGATGTGCACTCGCATGGCCAGAAGTCTCGCACTAACTACTGACAGTCCGCCGCTCGGATGCCACCCGGCACGGTCAGCGACCGGGTCAGGCGGGCGAGGTCGGCACAAGCCTGCTCGTACGCCGTGCCGTCCGGGTGCAACGTGTAAACCGCGACAATCGACCGGTCGTCCGTGCCGACGGTCCCGGTGGTGTGCAGCGCCTCCCTGGTCAGGTCGACCTCGGACACCTTGGGTTTGGCGCGATCGGAGCCGAACCCGCTGGATCCCACGAACCCGGACCAGCCCTGCTTGATGCTGAAGGGCGGGTCGAACACCGACGCGATCCCGAAGTACTGGTCGAACCCGTCGGTGCCGTGGCGGGTCGCCTGGTGCAGGTTCCCCATCACGTACTCGCGGACCGCCACCGGGGCCTGCTCCAGCAGGTACCGGTAGATCCGGACGGTGTCGGCGGCCGTCATGGCGACATATCCCCAGAAGCCCGGGTGCGTCGCGGGCGGCGGCGCTGTGTGCGTCAACCCGAGCCGCGACACCATCCGGTCGACGATCTGCCCGCCGCCGCACTCTTCCCAGTAGTAGCTGGCGGCATCGTCGTCACTACTGCGCAGCATCACGTCCAGCCGGGCGCGGTCAGTCGCGGAGAGCTCGTACGACGGGCCGCCGTCCCACAGGAAGTCCAGGACGATCAGCAACTTCACCACTGAGGCGGACCGGAACCGAAGATCCGGGTTGAGCTGCTCGGTGAACTGCCCGGTCTGCCGGTCGAACACCGCGACGCCGGCGACCACTCCGGCCGGAACCACCGCGGAGTGCGTGTGACCAACGAGCTCCACTGGGAACCTACTCACCATCGACAAGGTTGATTGGTGAGCAACCTTCACCCAACGATCCGGACAGGTTCAACCCCTGCAACCCAGACCGAAGGATCAGTCGAAGATCGGGCCGCGGTCCCGGGTCCGCTTCAGCTCGAAGAAGCCGTCCGTACCGGCCACCAGCCGGACGCCGTCCCACAGCTTGCCGGCCGCCTCGCCCTTCGGGGCCGGCGTCACCACCGGGCCGAAGAAGGCCACGCCCTCGACCGCGATCACCGGCGTACCGACGTCCATGCCGACCTGGTCCATGCCCTCGTGGTGCGACTTCTTCAGCTTGTCGTCGTACTTGTCGGTGTGGGCCGCCTGGATCAGCGAGGCCGGCAGACCGACCTCCGCGAGCGCCTCGGCGACCACGTCGCCGTCGCCGTCGCCGATGCCGCGACCCTCGATGTGGATTCGTTTGCCGAGCGCGGTGTAGAGCGGGAGCAGCACCTCGTTGCCATGCGCCTGCTCGGCCGCGATCAGCACCCGGACCGGGCCCCAGAGCTTCTTCAGGCCGTTCTTGTACTCCTCGGAGAGCTCGTCACGGCCGTCGTTCAGGACCGCGAGGCTCATCACGTGCCAGGTGATCTTCACATCCCGGACCTGCTCGACCTCGAGCATCCAGCGAGACGTCATCCAGGCCCAGGGGCAGGCCGGATCGAACCAGAAATCAACAGGGGCAGTCATGGGTAAATCGTACAAATTACAACCAAATCAATCACCCCGGGGCGTGGCGCCGTCACCCTGGGGCAGAGCCCGAACTTCCGAGGAAACGCTTTCGCAACCGTTCCGCAAGTCGCGGGGAAACCCTCAGCCAAGCCTGCGGGCAGGTGCATAGGATGCGAACATGCCTGGAACCAACCTGACGCGCGACGAGGCGCGGACCCGTGCGGCCCTGATCAGTGACGTGAGCTACGCGATCGAGCTCGACCTGACCACGGCCGCCAGCGGCGCCGCCACCTTCGCGTCCACGACCACCCTCACCTTCGGCGCCGAGCCGGGGGCGAGCACCTTCGCCGACCTGATCGCGGCGACCGTGCGCGAGGTGACGCTGAACGGCCACCCGCTCGACCCGGACACCGTGTACGACGGCGCCCGGATCCTGCTGGACGACCTGGCCGAGCGCAACGAGCTCCGGGTGGTCGCCGACTGCATCTACTCGCGCACCGGTGAAGGGCTGCACCGCTCGGTCGACCCGGCCGACAAGGAGACCTACCTCTACACCCAGTTCGAGGTACCGGACGCGCGCCGGGTGTTCACCACCTTCGAGCAGCCGAACCTCAAGGCCCCTTTCAGCTTCACCGTCTCCGCCCCGGCCCGCTGGGTGGTCATCTCGAACTCCGCGACGCCCGAGCCCACGCAGTACAAGGGTGAGAACGGCGAGGAACTGGCTCGCTGGGAGTTCGCGCCGACGCCGCCGATCTCGACGTACATCACCGCGGTCGTCGCCGGCCCGTACCACGTGGTCACGGACACCTACGACGGTCCGAACGGGAGCTACCCGCTGTCGCTGCTCTGCCGGCCGTCGCTGAGTCAGGCGCTGGACAAGGACGACCTGTTCGAGGTCACCAAGCAGGGCTTCGAGTTGTTCGAGCGCGCCTTCGGTACGCCGTACCCGTTCGGCAAGTACGACCAGGCGTTCGTGCCGGAGTACAACATGGGCGCGATGGAGAACGCGGGCTGCGTGACGCTGCGGGACGAGTACATCTTCCGCAGCCGGATCACCCACGCGGAGCTGGAGAGCCGCGCGAACACCGTGCTGCACGAGCTCGCGCACATGTGGTTCGGCGACCTGGTCACGATGACCTGGTGGGACGACCTGTGGCTGAACGAGTCGTTCGCCGAGTGGGCCAGCCACTGGGCCCAGGCGACCGCGACGACGAAGTACGCCGGTGCCTGGACCACGTTCTGCAATGCCCGGAAGAACTGGGCCTACCGGCAGGACCAGCTGCCCTCGACCCACCCGATCGCCGCGGACATGGTCGACTTCCACGCGGTCGAGGTGAACTTCGACGGCATCACCTACGCCAAGGGCGCGTCGGCGCTGCGCCAGCTGGTCGCGTTCGTCGGTGAGGACACCTTCATCGCGGCGCTGAAGGAGTACTTCGCAGACCACGCGTTCGGCAACACCGAGCTGGTCGACCTGCTGAAGCCGCTGGAGAAGGCCTCCGGGCGCGACCTGGACGACTGGACCGAGCGCTGGCTGCGGACGGCCGGCGTGAACACACTGCACGCCGACTTCACCGTCGACGAGGCGGGCGCGTTCACCTCGTTCGCGATCGAGCAGACCGCGGTCGAGGCGTTCCCGACGCTGCGGCCGCACCGGCTGGCCGTCGGGCTGTACCAGCGGACCGAGGCCGGTCTGGTCCGGACCGAGCGGTTCGAGGTGGACATCGACGGCCCGCGGACCGAGCTGGCCGAACTGGTCGGAGCCACCCAGCCGGACCTGGTGCTGCTGAACGACGACGACCTCACCTACGCCAAGATCCGGCTGGACGAGCGGTCCCGCGCCACCCTGGTCGAGTCGATCGACCAGCTGACCGAATCGTTGCCCAGGGCACTCGCCTGGGGCGCGACCTGGGACATGACCCGGGACGCGGAGATGCCGGCCTCGCAGTACGTCGGGATCGTCCTGAAGGGGGTCCGGGCCGAGTCCGACCTGACCGCGGTCCGGTCGTTGCTTGCCCAGGCGACCAGTGCGATCAACCTCTATGCGGCTCCGGACCACCGGGCCGGGCTGCGCGCGCAGTACGAGCAGACCCTGGCCGAGCTCCTCGCGGATGCGGAGCCCGGGAGCGACCACCAGCTCGCGTTCGCCCGGGCCTACATCGCCGGCGTCTTCTCCGCCGCCGGCGCGGACCGACTGGCCGGCTGGCTGGACGGAACGGACCTGCCGACCGGGCTGGTGGTCGACACCGATCTGCGCTGGACGCTGATCGTCGCGCTGGCCCGGCTGGGCCGGGTCGACGCGGACGGGATCGAGGACGAGCTGACCCGCGACACCACCATCACCGGGCAGGAGCGGGCCGCGCAGGCTCGGGCGGCCCGGCCGACGGCGGAGGCGAAGGAAGAGGCCTGGCGGATCGCGGTGGAGTCCGAGGACACCCCGAACGAGACGCAGTTCCGGACCATCCTGGGCTTCCAGCAGCCGGGCCAGGAGGACCTGCTCCGCCCGTACGTCGGCAAGTACCTGAGCGCCGCCACGGACGTCTACACCCGGCTCGGTTCGTCGATGGGTGAGAACGTCCTGGTCTACCTCTCGCCCCGGAACCTGCCCGAGGAGTCCACCCTGGCGGCCCTCTCCGGCTGGCTCGACGGCGAGGCCGACTCCGCGGACGCCCCCACCCTCCGGTACGTCGGTGAGGCCCGCGCCGACCTGGTCCGCGCGCTCGACGCCCAACGGCGTGACGCTGTCGGGTGACGCCTGTCTTGCGGGACGTTGATACAGCAGACTAGGTCGGTGCCTAGCCGTGACTCCGTCCCTGACTCCGCCCTTGCCGGTGCCGCCGCTGTTGCGCTGACGGGACTGGCCGAGGCTTACCGGCCCCGGCCAGTCACGCCTTTGATGCCGTGGCGTTATCCCCATCGACTGGTGAAGCCGTACGTGATCACCGCGCGGGGGCAGTCCTGGGACGACGACATGGTCGCCGTCGCCAAGCTCGGCGCCGGCCGGCAACTCGAGTTCGACGACGCGATGGGCGGGATCGGGCTCGGGGTGGTGATCCTGCATCTCGGCGACGACGCCGTCTACCTGGTCGTGCAGAGCTGGGCGAAGGACTTCCAGTCCCGGCTGAGTATCTTCAGCGGCCTGGAAGTCGGCGATCTCCGTCCGGCCCCGATCGGCGTCGCGCCGTGCGTCTGGGAACTCGAGGTGCTCAGCCACGAGCGGGCGTCGTACGTGCACCACATCCTGAACGCCGAGGTCGACGTGACCGCCTGGCTGGACGACGCCCTCGACACCCGCCCCGCGCCGCGAGTGGACGGAATTCCGTCCGGCACCTGAGCCGCTCGCGAATGTTTCCACCTTTGACAAAGTGACCGGCCGGTGCATTGTTTCCCGCCTGGAATTGACACTCCGGAGCGTGACCGGCGCGTAGCGTGAGATTCAAACGAGTGTTCCGCAGCATACGGTCGCGAGTCGGCTCCGCTACGCATTCGCTTGTTTCACAGGGAATTCCCAGCAACTGAGGACTACTCACCAACGCGGCAGATTCGGCTTAAGCTAAGCGAGAATTCGGACCGAAGGGGACTGGGGAGGGCAATTCTCGTGACACATCTGGATCACCGAAAACCGTCCGACCGGCGGTCCCGGAACCACCACCGGTCGCCGCGACCGGGCCGGCCGAACAGGTCGCGCAGCGCGATCGGTGCCGCGGTCGTCGCCGGCGCCGCGATGGCGGCTGCCTTCGCGTTCATCCTCACCAACGGCGCATCCGACCCCGCGGATGACGCGGGTCTGCGCAGTGGCCGGGACACGGCCACCTCGACCGCGCCGCCGAGCACCGACCCCGCCCCCTCGGTCAACACCTCCAAGGCCGACCGGAAACCGCCGGCCGCCAAGCCGACACCCCCGCCGCCGAACACCGGCGCGGAGTCACCCGCGTTCCGGACCGGCCAGTTCATCGCCGTCCTGGACAGCTATCCGACCGATGCCGGTATGGCCGCGGATCAGCTCGCCAAGAACCTGGCCGCCAAGCTGATCGCCGCCGGCGTCCCCGCGAAGGCGATGCTCGCGAGCGGCCAGTACCCCGGGCTGTCCACCAGCGACCACAACCCGATGAGCGACATCTGGCTCGTCTACCTCGGCCCGACCAAGTCGGTCGAGACCGCCCTGGATCTCTGTGCCTCCCCCAAGACCCAGAACGTCCACCGCAACGTCGCCTGCCCCACTTACGAACCGGCTGCCCCCTAGCTAGTCCGATTCCTTCCCCGCCCCACCACCCCGGTCTTAGCGGATCGTCCAGGCCGGCGCGTTCTGGTTGCCGGGGTTGCCGGGCCAGATCGATCTCGCCGTTCCCTTGCCGTCGGCGGTCACCACCTGGATCGAGGTCGGGGCCTTGATGCCATGTTTGAAGACGATCTGCTGCCCGTCCGGTGACCAGGTCGGGTCCTGGTCGAAGGCGCGCCCGTCCGTGAGCTGACAGAGCTTGCCGCCGCCGACCTCGTTGCGGCGGGACGGACCCCCGCACGCGATGTCCGGGCCACCGATGTTCGTGACGAAGATCGCCGCTGAGCCGGAGCCGAGCACCCGGCGGAACGCGAGCAGCCCGGGTGTCACCGGAGACCAGACCTGATCGGCGTCGATGCCCAACGTGAGGGCACGCGGCTTGCTCTTGCCGTCGAGAGCCACGACGTAGCTCCCGGTCCCAGGCGCGAGCTGGGCCTGGTAGACGACCTGCGTGCCGTCCGGGGAAACAGCCGGATCGCTGAGCCCGGCGCCGTCGGCGGTGGTGGAGTAGAGCGTGCGCAGTAGGCGGCCGTCGGTGTCGAGCAGGTAGAGCCCGAGCGTGTCCCCGGTCTTGCAGCCGACCACGATCTGGGTGGGCACCTTGGCGTTCCAGCCCGGCCGGGTGATGGACTCAGCGCAAGGCGCGGGGGCCTTCGCGAACAACGGCCGTGCGCCGCTGCCGTCGACCCCGGCGACCCACAGGGCGCCCTTGGCCGGTGGCACGGAATGCGAGTAGATCATCGACTTCCGGTCCTTCGACAAGGCCGGCACCGACTCGTTGCCGGCAGCAGTGGTGAGCCGGGTCCGCTTGTCGGGATCGGTCGCGTCGGCCAGGTACAGATCCTCACCGGCCGCACTCATCATCGGGATGATCAGCTCCGAGTCACTCAACGGGACCGGCGCCGCCGGCAGCGCTTTCGGACCACTCGGCGCCGCCGGTGTCGAGGAGGGCGTGCGGGACGGACCGGTCGACACCACCTGCGACGGCTGACTGGCCGGACCCGGCCCGCCCGAATCACCCGACGCCAACTGCATCGCGACCACGACACCCCCGGCCAGCACTAGTACGCCGCCGACTCCGAGCGCTAGGCGACGCCGTACCTGACTCGACAGTGGCGTCCGCGTCGGCTTCGGGAGCGTCCCGACCGCCGTGATAGGCGCGGTCGCCGGCTCGTCGGGAGCTGGTTCGTACTGGACGGCGCCCAGGGCGATGTCGTGCTTGGGATGGGTATCGAGGGCAGTCGGTGTCGAGAACCGCGACTGCAGCAGGTGGCTCACCAGGGGGATCCGGGAGCTGCCGCCGACCAGCACGATCGCGGTCAGCTGCTCCGACGTCGTGTCGGCCGCGCGGAGGGCACGGCTGGTCGCCTCGACGGTCTGCTCCAATGCTGGCGCGATCAGCGTCTCCAGCTCGGCTCGCGTCAGCCGGACCGACGTACTGCGGGTCGGCAGCGCGACGGGGATCACTGTGTCCACGTCCGCGGACAGTGCCTCCTTCGCTTCGACGCAGTCCCTGCGCAGCCGGGTCAGGGCGGCTCGTCCCTCCGGGCTGTCCAGGTCGAGATCCTCGATCGCGGGACCCAGCGCACCGACGACGTGCTGGAAGACCGCCTCGTCGAAGTCGACCCCACCCAGTTGCTCGATGCCCTCGGGGCTGCCGAGGATGGTGAAACCAGCGGCACGTTTCTCCAGCACGCAGACGTCGAAGGTGCCGCCGCCGAGGTCGTAGACGGCGACGCGATCGCCGGGCCGCAGTTGCGCCTGGGCGGCGTACTGGATGGCCGCGGCCTGGGGTTCGAGGCAGGTGACCGTCGGGCCGATGTCGGCCAGCCTGATCACCTGGTCGACCAGTTCGCGTTTGTAGGCTCCCCAGTTGGCCGGATAGGTGAGGACGATCTCGTCCGGCGGCGCACCCCGGCGCTCGGTCGCGCTGGCGACCACCCAGGACAGCAGCTTGGCCGACAGCGCCTGCGCCGAGAACGGCGTACCGGCGACCATCAGCGGGACTGGGTCACCGAGCCGGCGTTTGAACTCACGCACCAGCCGGGAGGGATCGGTGGCACCGCGGCGTTCGGCCGCCTCGCCGACCAGGAACTGGCCGTCCTCGGAGAGGTACAGCACCGACGGGATCTGCAGCGCGCGGTTCCCGAGCCCGAGCATGGTCGGTGGACCGCCGTTGCGGACCGCAGCAGCAGTGAAGGTCGTCCCCAGATCGACGCCCAGCCGATATCCCATGGTCCCCACCCTGGATAGCCCTGACGGTTGACTCATCGTAGGGCTTCTTCAGGCTCGGCACTGCCCCACGCGGGGCCTTAAACTACTGGTGAGGGGGTGTTTTCGCCGATGGCCAAGCTCTCGATCGCGGAGATCTACGAAGCCGCGCGCTCGGCCGGGTTCACGCCGGAGCAGGCGACCACCTGGACGGCGATCGCGATGGCCGAGTCCGGTGGCAGGACGAGTGCGCTGAACAGCAAGGGCGAGCACTCGATGGGGCTGTGGCAGATCAACGTCAACGCCGATGGTGACCGGGCCTCGAAGTACGGGAATCTGAACGATCCGGTGGCGAACGCGCGGGCGGCGTACGACATCTCCCACCACGGGAAGGACATGCGGCCCTGGACCACGACGCATTCGTCGAACCAGGGCACCTCAGCCGACTACCGCACTTATCTCGACCAAGTGGAGGCCGTCACCGGTGTGCAGGGCGACGGGCGAGGGGTCGGTGGTTACGGATCTCAGTTGCCACCTCCGCTGCCGTCTTCAAGCAGTTCGCTCCAGCCTTCGCTGGTGTCAGCCCAGCCGGCTCTGTCGTACGACCGGATCGACGCGGGGCAGGCGGTGGGGGCGCAGCTGGACACCGATCGGGACGGGCTGACGGATGCGTTCGAGCAGGCGGCCGGGACCGGGCTGAAGGTGGCGGATACCGACCGTGACGGGCTGGCCGACGGCTATGAGATCGCGGTCAGCAAGTCGAATCCGCGACTGGCCGACGGGGATCAGGACGGGCTCTCCGACAGTTCGGAGGCGGCGCTCGGCAGCAATCCGCTGAAGTGGGACAGCGACAGTGACGGGCTGTCGGACCAGATCGAGGTGCAGTACGGCTCAGACCCGCAGCATGCCGACAGCGGTGACGGGGTCATTCCAGCGCCCACCCCACTACAGCCCGCCGTACAGACGATGCAGGCTGCGCCGACGCTGCTGGCCGCCCCGGCGATGCAAGGTGCACCGACGATGCAGGCCGCCGGCCCGAGTGCGGCCGTTCCCGCCGCGGCCGACAACACGAAGATGGAGCGGTTCGTCAACGTCGCGCTCGCGCAGGACGGCGACCGGTACGTGTTCGGCGCGCGGGCCAAGTTGAGCGACCAGGACCCGGACGTGTTCGACTGCTCGGAGCTGACCAAGTGGGCGGCACACCAGGCCGGCGTGGAGATTCCGGACGGCGCGATGTACCAGTACCTCGACCTGAAGCAGAAGGACGCGCTGATGCCGGTCGACGAGGCCCTGCACACCAAGGGCGCGCTGCTGTTCTTCTTCTCCGACGAGCCGACGTCCGGCGGTGGCCGTCCCTCCAAGGCGCACGTGGCGATCAGCCTCGGCGACGGACGGACCATCGAGGCCAAGGGCACCAAGTACGGCGTCGGCGAGTTCTCCGCCAAGAACCGGTTCAACTACGCGGGGATGATTCCCGGTCTCGACTCCTCGGAGGCACCGGCGGGGACGGCCAACGCCACCATGCCGAGCCTGGCCGCGCCGGTGGCGGCGACAGCGCAGTACGACCAGATCGATCTGGGCGCTCCCGTCGCGGCCCCGCCCGACACCGACAAAGACGGCCTGACGGACGCGTTCGAGAAGCTGGCGGGCACGAACCCGGGTGCCACCGATACCGACAAGGACGGGCTGCCGGACGCCTTCGAGGCGATCAAGTCGCACACCGACCCGTTGACCGCGGACACGGACAAGGACGGGCTGTCGGATCCGTTCGAGCTGTCGTCGGGCACTGACCCCGGCAAGATCCCCGGCGTGGCGGGCGTCGGCGGAACCGGCCAGTTCGCCGAGGTGATCCGCAACGGCGTCACGGATACCGACAAGGACGGCCTGACCGATACCTACGAGAAACGAGCGGGCCTCGATGCGACCAAGGCGGACACCGACGCGGACGGGCTGTCGGACAACACCGAACTGGTACTCGGGACCAAGCCCACGCTGCTCGACTCCGACCAGGACGGGCTCGGTGACGCCCTGGAGGTGCAGTTCGGCTCCGACCCGCTGAAGAGTGGGCTCGGCGGCGACCTCGGCACGGCACCGGCCGGACTTGATCAGCTGCCCGACGGAATCGATGCGGACGATGGGCTGGGCACGACCCCCGATGGTGCTCCACACTGAGACCTGTTGCTTGTCAGCACGCCGGGGGGCATGCCGTGGGTTCAGTGGTGTTCAGGGAGCAGGTCCGTCGACCGGAGCCGACCGGTCTTTCTCGTGACCGCCTGGAACGTCCACTGCTCGACGAAACGGGACCGAGCGTGGCGCTGGTGCTCGCGCCGGCCGGCTCCGGCAAGACCACCCTGCTCGCCCAGGTGGCCGCTAGTCCGCTGAGACCGACAGCCTGGTACCGCGCGCGGCCCGAGGACCGGTCGGAGCACGCACTTGTCCAACACGTGACCGAGGCGTTGTCCATTGTGCTGCCCGTCAGCCTGGCCGGCTCGACGACGGTCGACGAGCTCATCCTCGCCACTGAGACGGGCGTGACGTCGCCGGTGCGATTGATCGTGGACGACGTTCACGAACTGGCTGGCAGCCCTGCGGAGACCGCGCTCGAGCGGTTCCTGGAGTTCCGCCCGCGGCAGTTGCGGCTGCTGCTCGGTTCCCGCCGGCCGCCCGCGTTGAACACGCCCCGGCTCATCGTGTCCGGCGATCTGCTGGAGCTCGACGGCGACGATCTGCGATTCCGCTCGTGGGAGGTCGAGGAACTGTTCCGGTCGGTCTACCGGCAGCCGTTGTCCCCCGAGGCCGCCGCCGCGCTGACCCGTCGTACGGGCGGGTGGGCCGCCGGGTTGCAGCTGTTCCACCTGGCCACGATGGGGAAGTCGAGCGCCGAGCGGATCCGGGCTGCCACCGAGCTAGGCGGTCGGTCGCGGCTGGTCCGCGCGTACTTGACTCGCAACGTGCTCGCCGGACTGGAGCCAAACCTGCGCGAGTTCCTGCTCATCACCAGTGCGCTAGGCAGGCTCACCGGGCCGCTGTGTGACGACTTGCTACGACGCACTGGTAGTGCAGCCGTGCTGGAGGAGTTGGAGACGCTGCAGTTCTTCACCACCTCGACGGACGACGGGTCGACGTACAGGTATCACCAGGTGCTGCAGACGCATCTGGAAGGCCTGCTGATCGACGAGTTGGGCGCCGCCGCCTCGCGAGAGATCCACTCGCGCAGTGCCGACCTGCTGGAGAAGGCGGGCCATCCGCGGGAGGCGATGCGGGCCCACGCCCTGGCAGACGACTGGGCGTCGGTCGCGCGACTGCTGCAGCACGGAACCGCCGGCCCGTCCGCAGCCGCACACGACTGGGTGGCGCGGTCGGGTCTGCCGGAGGATGACCCGTGGCTGGCCTTGGCGCGGGCACGGCGGCTGTTCCGGTCGGGCTCGATCGCTGCAGCCGTGGCCGCGTACCGGCAGGCCGAGTCGCTGCTGGACGATCCGGACTTCCAGGCCCGCTGCGCGAACGAACGGGCCCAGGCCGAGATCTGGTCACCCCATCCACTGTCTCCTGGCCACACCGCGCCGGTACGCCGTACAGGCCAGGCGATCCGTCAAGCAGTCAGGCGGTTGCCTGCCCCGGGTGATCGGGCGCACGACAAACTCGCGGCGGGGACCATCGACCTGCTCGCCGGGCGATTCGACACCGCAAGGGAGATGCTCACCCCGATCGCGACGGATCCCGCCGGACGCTCGGTGGCCAGGCTCTGGGCAGGCCTGGCCCTCGTGATCACGGAGCTTGCCCAAGGCAACTGGTTGCACGCGGAGGTACCGCTGGAGGAGATCGCGCTGTCCGCCGAGGTCGAGGAACTCCCCTGGCTCGCGCGGATCGCCCGGGGACTGCAGGCCTCGGTGTTGCTGGCCAACCGGCCGGAGGACTGGCGGCCGGACGGCTGCGCGTCGCTGGTCGACGACTGCAACCGCGACGGGGACCACTGGGGTTCGTTGCTGATGGCAATCTTCATCGGAGCGGCGCAGCTGCGGGCCGGGAACGACAACGAGGCCTCGGTCTGGCTCCGGCGGGCCGCGACCACGGCTGCGAACCTCGATGCCCGAACGGCGCAGGCCTGGGCCCTGGCACTCGGTGCAATCGCCCTGGCCCGGCAGCGACATCCGAACACAGCTGCCCAAATGAAGGAGGCCGAAGGCCTGATCCGCACCGCAGC
>NZ_DASRXP010000108.1:0-15733 GCF_035687465.1 Kribbella sp. | reverse complement strand
GCCCTTGCGGATCGTGAAGTGCTTCACCAGGCCGGTGACCGACAGCAGCTCCTCACCCACCGGCGAGGGCGTCGTGCTCGGCTCAGTATTGGCAGTGGTCACAGTCGTTGCTCCGTCAGTCCCGGTCACAGCTTCGGCTTGATGTCGGTTTCCCACGCGTCCCGGCGCTGCTCCGGGGACAGGTGGCAGGCGACCATGTGGCCGTTGCCGATGTCCAGCAGCTCCGGCCGCTCCGTTTCGCTGGCGCCGTTGTTCAGGTGTGCGTAGTTGCAGCGCGGGTTGAAGGCGCATCCGCTCGGCACGTTGATCAGGCTCGGCGGCGTGCCCTTGATCGGGATCAGCCGCTCGGTCCGCTCCCGGTCGATCCGCGGCATCGAGCCGAGCAGACCCCAGGTGTACGGGTGCTGCGGCCGCTCGAAGATGTCCTCCGCGCTGCTGTACTCGATCGCCCGGCCGGCGTACATCACCTGGATGTCGTCGGCCAGTTCGGCGACCACGCCGAGGTCGTGGGTGATGATGATGACGGCCGAGTTGAACTCGCTCTGCAGGTCCCGGATCAGGTCCAGGATCTGCGCCTGCACGGTGACGTCCAGGGCCGTCGTCGGCTCGTCGGCGATCAGCAGTTCGGGGTCGCAGGACAGCGCCATCGCGATCATCGCGCGCTGCCGCATGCCGCCGGAGAACTGGTGCGGGTACGCGTCCACGCGCCGGTCCGGCTGCGGGATGCCGACCCGGTCGAGCATCTCGATCGCGTGTTTGCGGGCGACCGACTTGCTCACCTTGTTGTGCACCCGGTAGGCCTCGATGATCTGGTGCCCGACCGTGTAGTACGGGTGCATCGCCGACAGCGGGTCCTGGAAGATCATCGCCATCCGCTTGCCGCGGAGCAGCCGGACCTCCTCGGCGCTGGCCGAGATCAGGTCCTGGCCGTCCAGCAGCACCTCGCCGGTGATCTTCGCCGTACCGGCCTTGTGCAGGCCCATGATCGACAGGCTGGTGACGCTCTTGCCGGAGCCGGACTCGCCCACGATGCCGAGGGTCTTGCCGCGCTCGAGCTGGAACGACAGCCCGTCGACCGACTTGACCACGCCGTCGTCGGTCGGGAAGTGCACCTTGAGGTCGCGGACGTCGAGGAACGCGGAGCCGCGCTCGGTACGGCGGACCGAGTCCTGCCGGGTGAGGTCTTGCGGGGTCTCGGTCACTGGGTCCGCACTCTCGGGTCGACGACCGCGTACAACAAGTCGACGACAAGGTTGGCGACGATGATGAAGACGGCCGCGACCAGCGTCACGCCGAGCACCTTCGGCAGGTCGTTCGCCCGCAGCGCGATCACGGCGTACTGGCCGATGCCGGGCAGCGAGAACGTCGTCTCGGTCAGGATCGCACCGCCGAGCAGCAGCCCGAGGTCGAGACCGAAGATGGTCAGGATCGGGGTCAGTGCCGAGCGCAACCCGTGTTTGATCACCACCGTGCGTTCGGGCAGGCCCTTGGCCCGCGCGGTCCGGACGAAGTCCTCGTTCATCGTCTCGAGCATGCCCGCCCGGGTCAGCCGCGCGTACGACGCGGCGTACAGGAACGCGAGCGTGACCCAGGGCAGGATCAGGTCGTACGCCCACCAGGCCGGATTGGACGCGTCCATCGGATTGGTGCCACCCTGCGCTGTCCAGCCGAGCGAGTAACTGAAGATCGACAGCGACAGCAGCCCGGTGAAGAAGATCGGCAGCGAGACGCCCGCGAGCGCGATCGACATCGTCGACCGGTCCAGCAGGCTGCCGCGTTTGAGCGCCGACACGACGCCGGTGCCGACGCCTGTGACCAACCAGATGAAGGCCGCTCCGAACGCCAGTGACGCTGTCACCGGTAATCGGTCCACCAGATCCGGCCAGACCGGGTTCTGGGTGAGGAACGAGTACCCGAAGCACGGCGCCGGGCAGTGCTCGGTGGCCGGGCCGTAGTTGTAGTCCTGACCGGCGACCAGACCCTTCAGGAACCGGCCGTACTGCTCGTACAGAGGATCCGTGAAGCCCAGCTTCACCGCTGTCTGGTGGATCTGCTCCGCCCCGGCGGACCTGCCCACGTACCGCGAAGCGAGATCGTCCGCGGTCGCACCGCCGAGGCGGGGAACCAGGAAGAAGATCGCGAACGTGACCGCGGTGATGATGATGAGCAGGAACACTGCCCCGATCAACCGCCGGATGATGTATGCGAACACTTGATCGGCGGAGTGGCCGGTGACCCGCGGTTCAGCGCGGGTCACCGACCACCGGTGCCTTCACCTACCTCTGATGGTGGTTGTTCGGAGCAACTACTTCTTGGTGGTGCCGAGCACTGTGTAGTCGTACATGTTGAAGCCGTTGTTGACGAAGACGTTCGTCAGGTTCTCCGGCCGGTACAGCAGCGACTTGGCGTGCACACCCGGGAGGATCATCGCGCTGTCCATCACAGCCTTGTCGATGTCGACCCAGATCTTCTCACGCGCGGCCTGGTCGGTGGTGACGAGTGCCTTGTCGATCATCTTGTCGACCTCGGGCAGCTTGACGCCCAGGTTGCTGTTACCACCGGTCGCGCGAATCACCCGGCTGTCGACGATCTGGCTCAGGAAGCCGAAGCCGTCCGCCCAGTCCGCACCCCAGCTGAAGACCGACATGCCGAGCTTGTTGTTCTTGGCGTAGTCCGGCTTGCCGACGTAGAGCTTGGTGTAGTCGGACTCCGGGAACGGCTTGGTGGTCACGTTGATGCCCACCTTCTTCAGCGACTGCTGCAGCGACTCCGCGACCGCCTTCTCCTTGGTCCGCTCGGTCCGGTAGGCGACGTTCAGGTCGAAGCCGTTCGGCTGGCCACACTCGGCCAGAGCCGCCTTCGCCTTCTCGACGTTGCCGTTCTTGTCCGTCTCGAAGCCGTAGGTGTCGAACTTCTCCGCACCCGGGACCAGGGCCGGCATCAGGTTGGTGGCGATGGAGCCGCCGACGCTACCGCCGTACGCGCGCTGGTAACCCTCGTGGTCGGCCGCGTACAGGATCGCCTTACGGCAGTTGATGTTGTTCAGCGGCGGGACGTCCGAGTTCAGCTGGGTGTAGTTCAGCCGCGCCACGTCCGCGTTGTCGGTGCGGTTCTTGAGGTCGGCCTGCCCGAGCACCTTGCCCTGCGAGGACGGCTGCAGACCGGTCCCGACGATGTCGACGTCGAGGTCACCGGCGAGCAGCCGGTTGTCGATGTCGGCGGCGGCCACGTTCAGCTCGACGGTGATCTTGTCCGGCAGCGGCTTGCGGCCGGTGTCCGGGTCGGTCGCCGGGTCGTACTGGTCGTTGCGGACCAGCGTCATCTGCTTGTCGAGCTGGTAGCTCTCGAACTTGTACGGACCGGTCGAGAGCACGTGCTCCTTGTACTTCGCCCCGGTGTCCCTCGCCTGCGGGACCGGCATGGTGGCCGGCAGCATGGCGAAGTAGTCGAAGCTGGAGAACGACTTGTTCAGGTGGAACACGATGGTCTGGTCGTCCGGCGTCTCGATCGCCTTGGCCACACCTGTGAGCGACTTGTCCTTGTAGACCGAGTAGTCCTTCGGGATGTCCAGCAGGAAGTCGTTGAAGTACGTGTAGCCGTTCGGCAGGGTGGCCTTGTCGAGGGACCGTGCGACGCCGTACTTGACGTCCTTCGACGTGACCGGGGTGCCGTCCTCGAACTTGACGCCGGGGCGGAGCTTGTAGGTCCACGTCTTGGCGTCGTCGGTCGGCGTCCCCGGGCCGACGGCCAGGTCACCGACCAGCTTCGACCCCTCGTCACCGGGCGCCGACTTGAAGGCCAGCAGGCTGCGGCCGTAGGTGCGGACGAAGTTCCAGGACATACCGAAGTAGGTGTCGCCCGGGTCCACCGAGTCCCAGAAGGCCGGGTGGGCCATCCGGAGCGTCCCGCCCTTGACGTCGGAGGGGTTGAACACCTTCGTTACCGCGGCATTCTGTGCGGCCGCGGTCGAGCTGCCTCCACCGTCACTGTTGCCGCCGTTGCCGCCGTTGCCGCCACAGGCCGCCAGACTCAGTGCGATGACCGCGCTGACGGCGGTCGCCGTCGTGATGCGCTTCCTTCTCATCTCGTGTTGCACCCCTTTTTTTGTTCGGAGCACTGCGCTCCCTGGTTGGAGAAAGTTCTAGCGCGATCGAGGGTCGAGCGCGTCCCGCAGGCCGTCGCCGAACAGGTTGAAGGCCAGCACGGTGACGAAGATCGCCAGTCCCGGCGGCACCATGAACATCGGGTCGACCTGGTACCAGTTGGTCGCCGTCGACAGCATGTCGCCCCAGCTGGCCGTCGGCGGCCGGACCCCGACGCCGAGGAAGGACAGCGCGGCCTCGAACAGCACGTTGGTCGGGATCAGCAGCGTCGCGTAGACGAGGATCGGCGCGACCAGGTTCGGCAGCAGTTCGGTGAACAGGATGTAGGGCCGGCGCGCGCCCAGGCTGCGGGCCGCGTCGACGAACTCACGCTCGCGCAGCGACAGGGTCTGACCGCGGACGATCCGGCCGATGTAGGGCCAGCTGAAGAAGCCGATAATGAAGACGATGACGGCGATCCGTAGCGGATCTCCGGACAGGCCGAGCAGCGAATCGGGCATCGCTCCGACCAGGGACAGCGCGAAGAGCACCAGCGGGAAGGCCAGGAAAATGTCCATCACCCGGCTGATGATGGTGTCCACCCAGCCACCGAAGTAGCCGGCGACGATCCCTGCCACAGTGCCGATGACCACCGACAGCAGGGTCGCCAGGAAGGCGATCAGCAGCGAGATCCGGGCGCCGTAGACGACCCGGGCGAACAGGTCGCGGCCGTTCACCGGCTCCACCCCGAACGGGTGATCCCAGCTGACGCCGCCGAGCCTGCCGATCGGCAACTGGGTCGCCTCATCGACGAGATCCTGGTGGAAGTCGTTCGGCGTGACACCGACGAGCTTGCACAGCAGCGGGGCGATGATCGCCACCACGATCAGTAGCAACACGACCACGCCGCCCGCGAGCGCGACCTTGTCGCGCTTCAGCCGCATCCAGGAGATCTGCCACAGCGAGCGGCCCTCGATCTTCCGGACACCCTCGAGTACGGCCTCCGGCTGGGCTGACGCGGATCCCGGCTCGACCTCGAGTGGTGCGCTCACGCGATTGGTTCCCCGTCCCTGTTGTCGTCGACCGGCCGAACCGGTATGGCTGCCGCCTTAACCTGCCGCCATTACCGCACGGAGTCAAACGCGGAAAGTGCTGCGTTGCCCGATCGTGATGAGCAGGAAATCGTCCCGTATCGTGGACAGGTGGCAGTAAAGCATGCCACCGCACTGCCCGTCGCGGACGCCTCGCTGACTGTTACTTCTCCAACGGTGAGAAATAGAGGAAAGTCAGGGGGTTCAGGGCCGCTGCGACGTTCTGCAAGTCCTTGCCGGCCACCACCGTCTGGTGGCCCTGCCAACTGGGCAGCACCGGGACGTCGTGGGCGATCACTGTCTGCAGATTCTCCAGCAGCTCTTCGCGATCCAGCTGGTTCTGCTCGGCGGTCTCCTGATCCAGCAGCTTGTTCGCCGTCTGGGACTTGTAGCCGTTCTGGAACACCGCGCCGTCGCGCACGAACGGCACCAGGTAGTCGTCGGCGTCCGGGTACTCCGGGAGCCAGCCAGAGTGATAAATATCAAACGCCCCGCTCCGGGCCTGCTGCTGGTACTTCGGCCACTCCACGCTGCGCAACGTCACCTTGAACAGCCCGGACGCCTCCAGTTGGCGCTTCAGTTCGAGCACCTCCGCCTTCGCGCCGGCGCCGTAGTGGACCGGCGTCCAGCCCAGCGTCAGCGTGACCGGCGTGGCGATGCCACCCTCCCGCAGGATCGCGGCGGCCGCCGCCTTGTCAGGCTGCCCGTACTCCGTCTGGAACGCGTCCACCTGGCCACCGAATCCCGGCGGCACGACCGAGTACAGCGGGGTCACATGATCGGCGTACGCCTTCTTCGCGATGGAAGGCCGATCGATCAGCTGCGCCACGGCCCGCCGTACCGCGGGCTTGCGGCTGGTCAACGACTTGAAGTGGAAGGAGAAGTACCGGATCTCCGCGGAGGCGGCGTCGACCACCTGGACGTCGTCCTCGGCGCGCAGTTTCTCCAGGTCGGTCGCAGCAAAGCCGTGGAAGGCGAGATCGGCCTTCCCGGTCGTCACGGCCTGGGTCAGCGCGGCCGAGTCCGGCACCACGCTGAGGTCGATCCCGTCGTTCTGCGCCGCCCGCGCGCCGCGGTAGCCCTTGAACTTCGTCAGCGTCGCGCTCGAGCCCGGCTTGTACGCCGCCAACTGGTACGGGCCGCTTCCCATCGCCTTGTCGTTCAGCAGTTTCGCGGCCGGGTAGAACTCCTCGTCCACGATCGAGCCGGCCGTGGTGGTCAGCAGGTACGGCAGTCGCGCGTCCGGCTTCTTCAGGTTGAACACCGCGGTGAGGTCATCGGGCGTCGTCACCGAGGCCAGTGAGGTGAACAGCCCGGACGGACCACCCGGGGTCTTCAGTTTGATCATCCGGTCGAAGCTGAACTTCACGTCGGACGACGTCAGCTCATGCCCGTTCGGGAAGGTCAGTCCGTTCTTCAGACTGCAGGTGTACGTCGTCGGTGCGTCGTACTGGCAATCGGCCGCGTCGGGCACCGGCGTCGAGCGGCCGGGGATGATCGTCAGCAGGGTCTGGAAGAGGTTCGCCTGCAGGGTTCTCGAGCCGACCTCGTACGGACCGGCCGGGTCCAGCGAGGTCGCGCTGTCGGTGGTTGCCGCCTTCAGGATCAGTGCCTGTGGCGTCTCACCGGCACCCTGTTGCGGAGTACTGGCCGGCTTGCCGCACGAGCCAAGCGATGCGGCCAGCACGCCGACCGCGGCCACAGCCACGACCCGGCGATTCAACACAGTCACCATTCCACCCTCTCGACCCCAGAACGCCCCCGCGGGCTCTTCAAGACGGTAACGCCTCAGCGGAGCAGGTCGCGCAGTGCCTCCGGTGTGAACGGCTCGAGGGAGTTGACCACCAAGCGCCGTGGGCCTTCTGGGATCGCCACCCATTGCGGTACTGCGACCACGAACGCGCCGGCGGCTGTCCCCGAGGCCGTGCCGCCCGGGGAGTCCTCGATCACGACGCATTCGGCCGGATCCACGTCCAGCAGACGGGCCGCCGTCAAGTACGGCTCGGGGTGTGGTTTGCCGCGCACGACCTCGTCACCGGCGACGATCACGCTGAACAGATCGCCCGGCAGATGCGGCAGCACCGCGTCGATCATCAGCCGGTACGACGCCGACACCAGCGCGCAGGGAACGCCTTCCTTATTCAGCGCCTGAAGGAGCTCCACCGCGCCGGGACGGAACACGACCGCCTGCTTGAGCGACTCGATCACCTCGCCGTACATCCGCTCGGCGAGCTCCTCGGCGGTGATCGCGCCGTCCGGGATCCGCGCCATCCAGACCCGCACCGCGTCCCTCAGATCACTGCCGACCAGGCTGACGCAGTCCTCGGTCGTCCAGGTCGCGCCGAGCGAGCCCAGCAGGTCGATCTGTACCCGCGCCCAGACCGGCTCGGAGTCCACCAACGTGCCGTCCATGTCCCACAGCACTGCCTGCAACTGCTGCTCCTCAGCTAGATGTCCGCCGGCTCCCTGACCATTTTGCCGGTCCGCGCCAAGCGCGGGCGATCCGGGATCTGAGCAACCATCTCGGATTCTAGTCAGTGGCTTCGACACTTTCCGCTCGGCGTGAAACACGCGGCGCCGGGTCCGGGATGCACGTAGGCTGGCAGTCCGGCACCGACGGTGACGGTTGCCGCCGGGAGCCACTACAGACGACTAGGACAGGGGGTGGCGAGGATGGCTGATCTCGCGAACCTGAGGGACCCGGTCGTGATCGCCGCGTTCGAGGGCTGGAACGACGCGGCCGAGGCAGCCACCGGAGCAGTGGATCACCTGATCGAGGAGTGGGACGCCGAGCTCGTCACGGCGATCGACCCCGAGGACTACTACGACTTCCAGGTGAACCGGCCGACGGTCGGCTTCGACGACGAGGGTGTACGCCGCCTGACCTGGCCCACCACCCGGGTCTTCCTGGCCCGGCCCGAGGACACCGGCCGCGACATCCTGCTGATCCGCGGCATCGAGCCGAACATGCGCTGGCGCACCTTCTGCCGCGAGCTGCTCTCCCTGGTCGACGAGTCGAACTCCCAGCTGGTGGTCGTCCTCGGTGCTCTGCTCGCGGACTCCCCGCACACCCGCCCGATCCCGGTCAGCGCCTCGTCCTCCGACCCTGAGCTGACCGCGTCCTGGAGCCTCGAGCCGTCCACGTACGAAGGCCCGACCGGGATCACCGGCGTCTTCGGTGACCTCTGCGGCGCCCTCGGCGTACCGGCGGTCTCGATCTGGTCCGCGATCCCCCACTACATCGCCGGTACTCCGTGCCCGAAGGCGTCCCTGGCCCTTCTCGGCAAGGTCGAGGCCCTCCTCGACCTCCCGATGCCCGAGGGTGAACTCCCCGAGCTGGCCCGCGCCTGGCAACGAGGCGCCGACGAGCTCAGCGAAGAGGACCCCGAGGTCGCCGAGTACGTCGCCACCCTGGAAGAGCAACGCGACACCACCGATCTCCCCGAAGCCTCCGGCGATGCCATCGCCGCCGAGTTCGAGCGCTACCTCCGCCGCCGGAACAAGAACCACCCGGACTGACCGTCGGCTGTAGCCGGTAGGCCACGTACTGTGGCGTAACTTCCCGGATCGTTCTATCGTCGGCGGACGACGGAAGGCTTGGCCACTTCACTTCCGGCGACACTAGCGACGGGGACTGACGGGGCATGGGTAGGGCGGCGCAGAATCAGCGGGGCGGGAGTTCTGTCCCGGCGCTGGCTGTGCTTGCGCTGCTCGGCGCGGCCGGGGTGTTCGCGGTGCTTGACGACGGGAAGCCCGACGTTGATCTGACGACCCTGGCCGGGGCCTCTACGTTCGCGACGATCAGTACGGCGCCGCTGGACTCGCAGCCGTTCGCCGGAACCGACGGGCTGGTTGTCCATCCTCGGGTGGAGACGGCCGTGTACTCGGCGCCCGACGCGGAGCCGTTCGCGAAGGTGGGGCCGACCCAGTTCGGAGCGACCTGGCTGCCGGTGGTGGAGCGGGTCGACGGGTGGGTGCGGGTGCTGCTGCCTTCGAAGCCCAATCGGTCGACCGGCTGGCTGGCGGACGAGGATCTCGAGCACGCCTCCTCGTCGTACTCGATCCGGGTGCACACCGGGTCCCGGACGCTGGAGTTGTTCGAGCGCGGCAAGCGGCTCGGGAAATGGAAGGCCGGGGTCGGGGCCCAGAAGACGCCGACGCCACCAGGCCGGACGTTCCTGCTCGGGTCGATCATCGATCCGAAACGGTCGGCCTCGCCGGTGGTGTTGCCGCTGGGGGCGCACAGTCCGACCCTCGACACGTTCGGCGGCGGTCCTGGGACGGTCGCGATCCACGGCTGGCCCCGGCCGGATGTGTTCGGGGCCGCGGTCAGCGCCGGCTGCGTGCGGGTGCCCCAGACCGCCCTCGACCGTCTCCAACGCGTCCCGCTCGGGACGCTCGTCCTGATCGACAGCAAGTAATGCGCGGCTCAGAGTGAGGATCCTCCAGATGCGACGAAACATCGTCCCGACGGCGTTGACAGCCGCGGCCGTGACCGGGCTCGTAGCCCTGACCCTGGTGGCCAGCGCCCCGGCAGGCAACGCGGTCGACCGGCCCTCCTCGGCATACGCGGTCGGTGCCGACGGCCAGGTGCCGGTCGAGAAGACGCCGTACGTCGAGTCGCGGGACGGCCGCGAGCACAGTTCCTCGGCACTCGAGCTACCGAAGAACCCTCTGCTGTCCGCGCGCACGGCGACGGTGACCGCCGGGAACGACAAGGCGTCGGTCGAGCTCCTCGACGTCACCCTCGGGCAGGGTGCGCTCAACCAGGTGAAGCTGCCGCCGGAACTGAAGAAGTCCTGCGCGTCCCTGCCAGCCACGGGCGCTGATGATCTGCCGATTCCGGATCTCCCGCTGCCCGACCTCGGCCTGCCGCTGCCGGATCTAAGTACGGTCGACCTGCCGGTGAAGAACCTTCCCGAACTGTGTGACCTGCTGCTCACGCCACCCAGCTCGATCCTCGGCATCGACGCGATCAACGTCTGGTGCGCCGGCGACCGCGGTGGGGTCGACGTGGGATCGCTGACCCTGCTCGGCCTGAAGATCCAGATCCCGAGCACGAAGGAGGGCGCGGTCATCCCCGCCGCGCCGCTGGCCACGATCACGGTCAACGAGCAGTCGGCGGGTGCGGACGGCTCGTTCACCGTCACCGGCCTGACCATCAACCTCGGCAACGGCGCCCAGGTGATCCGCCTAGCCTCAGCAACCTGCGCCAAGCCCGCAGCCCACCCCAAGCCAACCCCAAAGCCGAAGCCAACCGTCCCGATCCCCGGCACCGACGTCGGCGTCCCACCAGCCGCCCCGGTCCCAACACCGGTCAAGACCCACCACCCGGTCACGGGCTAAGGGTTCGCGCGCCGGACCCGACCTCCGGCGTACCGGCGTACCGGCGTACCGGCGTACCGGCGTACCGGCTAGAGCTTGATGCCTAGGAGGGCGTCGAGGGCCTGGGCGAGCAGGGCGGGAGACTCGGGGTCGTTGCCGTTGGAGTCGGACCAGGTGTCGACGGCCGAGAGGGCGGCGATGGTGTCGAGGTCGTTGGTCAGGGCTGCTCGGATGGCGTCGATGGTGTGAGCGGCGTCGGGGCCGGATCCTCGGGTGATCGCGCCGCGCCAAACGTCGAGGCGTGCCTGGGCGTCCAGGAGATCCGTCGGCGCCCAGAACCAGTCGGTGCGGTAGTGATGGGCCAGTAGGGCCAGGCGGATCGCCATCGGATCGGTGCCCGCCTGGCGTTCCTTCGAGACGAGCACCAGGTTGCCCTTGGATTTCGACATCTTTTCGCCGTCCAGCCCGACCATCGCCTGGTGCACATACGCCCGGGCAAACGGGTGCTCCCCTGTCGCCACCTGCGCCCCGCTGGCCGACATCTCGTGGTGCGGGAAGATCAGGTCGCTGCCACCACCCTGGACGTCGAACGACATCCCCAGGTGTTCCAGCGCGATCGCAGAGCACTCCACGTGCCAGCCCGGCCGGCCGCGGCCGAACGGCGAGTCCCAGGCCGGTTCGCCCGGACGCTCGTGACGCCACAGCAGGCTGTCCAGGGGATCCCGCTTGCCCTCGCGGTCAGGATCGCCGCCCCGCTCGGCGAACAGCGCGCGCATGGTCTCCACGTCGTACCCGGAGACGCTCCCGAAGGTCGGATCGGCCTTCACCGCGAAGTACAGGTCACCGTCGACGTCATAGACGGCACCCGCGCGCTGCAGGTCGGCGATCGCGTCGGTGACAAGCCCAATCGACTCCACCACCCCGACATAGTTCTGCGGCGGGATCACCCGCAACGCGGTCATGTCGTCGCGGAACAGCTGGATCTCACTGTGCGCCAGATCCGTCCAGTCGACGCCCGTCGCGGCCGCGCGTTCGAGCAGCGGGTCATCGATGTCGGTGATGTTCTGCGTGTAGTGCACCTCGTAGCCGGCGTCGCGCCACATCCGGTTGATCAGGTCGAAGGTGACGTACGTCGCAGCGTGGCCCATGTGGGTCGCGTCGTACGGCGTGATGCCGCAGACGTACATCCGGGCCGAGCCGTCGGTGGCGGGGGGAACCTCCACCAGGCCGCGCGAGGCGGTGTCGTAGAGGCGAAGACGCCGGGCCGGCCCGGGTACGACCGGGATTTCTGGTTTCGTCCACGCCTGCATGAGACGGAGCCTATCCAGTCAGCGAATTCGCGCCACGACGCGGTTCCATTCCCCGGATCCGGTGGCGGACGAACCCCTCGTCCCCTACCCTCCGCCGGGACCAGCCGGTACTACGGACGCCAGACCCGCGCCACGTAGTCCGCGAACGAGCCGGCGTCCCGGCCGAGAACCTGCCGGACACCGTCCGCCGGTTCCGCGAGCTGTCCTTCCCGCATCAGGTCGAACATCGCGTTCACGCTGTCGACCGCCTCGACCGGCCACCCCTCGGCGAGGAGTTCGGCGCGGTACTCGGCCGGCGAGAGTTCGACGTACGAGATCGGTCTCCCGGACGCCGTCGAGATCGCCTCGGTCGCCTGCGCGAAGGTCAGCGACTCCGGTCCGGAGAGGTCGTAGATCCTGCCTTCGTGACCGGGCCGGGTGAGCACCGCGGCGGCCACGTCGGCGACATCCTCGAGATCGATGAACGGCTCCCCCACCTCCCCCGCCGGCAGCGCCAGCCGCCCGGCCAGCAACGGGGCCCGCCACAGATCCTCGTCGAAGTTCTGGTCGAAGTTGTTCGCCCGCAGGATGGTCCACTCAGCCGCCGAGGCTCGGACGGCCCGGTCTGCCACGCCCATTCCAGCCGCGAACCCCTCGCCGATCTGGTCGACCCCGCGACCCGACAACACCACGAACCTCCGGACACCAGCCGCCACGGCCTGCTCGACGAACGCCTCAATCGGAGCCGGATCATCCGGGGCGATCAGGTAGACCGACTCGATATCCCGTACTGCGCCCGCCCAGCTACTGGGGTCATCCCAGTCGAACCGTGTCTCCGCTGAACGTGATGCGGCGCGAACCTTCTCGCCCTGCTCACGCAGCCGCCGCAGTACCCGCCGGCCCGTCTTACCCGTTGCCCCCAGCACCAAAATCGTCATACCCACAAGTCAATCCGCGCCCTGCCCAGCAGACCATGTGTGTCAGTGCCCGTCGTATGTCCGTCCGTCCCACCGGGCGACATCACCACACCCATTCCACCAATTGCCGCCTATCTTGGCGGTATGGATCCGCTCGATGATCTGCTCTGGGGACTGCGTGCCGAGGGTGCTGTGATGGGAACGCGGGTGCTCAGACCGCCGTACGGACTGCGCTTCGTCGACGGTGCGGCGCTCACCCTTTGCTCGCCGCTGCACGGTGACGGCTGGCTGGTGGTGTCCGGCGCGCCTGCCCAGTTCGTGCGGACGGGCGACACGGCGATCGTGCGAGGGCCGGGCCCGTTCCTGTTCACCGACGATCCGGAGCGGTCCACCCAGCCGGTGGACGTGCTGTGCAACGGCGAGATCGAACCGCCCGGACCCGATCGCGGCGACGGCGGCACCGTCCTGCTGGCCGGTGCCTATCACGTTCGTCAGGAGATGCCCCGGCGTCTGCTCAGCGAACTTCCCCCGGTGCTCGTCCTTCCCGAGGACCACGACTGCGGTCCCCTGCGCGCCTACCTCGAGGAACGGATCGCAGCCGGATCCCTCGGACGCCAACTCGCCCTCGACCGCTTGGTCGACTGGCTGATGATCTGCACCTTGGGAGCCTGGTTCGAGCAGACCCCGCCGCCCTGGTACCAAGCGCTTGCCGATGACGTGGTGGGACCAGTACTGCGGGCGATGCACCAGTCGCCCGAGGCAGGCTGGTCGCTGGCAACCCTGGCCGACGTCGCCCAAGTGTCGAGGACCACGCTGGCGCGACGGTTCACTGAGCTCACCGGCGAATCGCCGCTCGCCTACCTGACCGACGTCCGGATGACCGTCGCAGCAGACCTACTCGCGGAACCCGGCGCTACCGTCGCGGCCGTCGCCCGACGAGTGGGGTACGCCGACGCCTTCAGCTTCAGCGCCGCCTTCAAACGCGAGCGCGGAACCAGCCCGAGCACGTTCACGAGCCTCGCCGCCCAGGCCTAGAACGCGGGCCAGGGAATGGCGGGCCAGTCGTCACTCGGGAACGGGAAGATCCCGGTCTTGAGCAACGTGGCACACCGCTCACGAGTAGCAGTCAACTCGACCCCGGTGATCAGCGCGCACAACTCGGCTCCCAGCTGCCCCGCGAGTCCGTCCGCGAGCTTCTTGACGTCATCCAGCAGCTCCGGCGGTACCGGCGTACCGGCCCATCCCCACAACACCGTGCGCAGCTTGTCGTCGGCGTTGAAGGTGACGCCGTGGTCGACGCCGAACACCCGGCCGTCGCCCGGGTTGAGCACGTGCCCGCCCTTGCGGTCGGCATTGTTGACCACGGCATCGAACACCGCCATCCGCCGCAACGCGTCGTTGTCCGCATGCACCAGCGTCACCGGGTTGTGCCGGCCGTCGAGCGCGTCGAGTACGCCGATCCAGCCCTTGGGAACCCGTCCTTGCGGGACGATGTCGACCAGCTCGGTCTCGCCCGGCAGCAGCTCCGTCTCGTCGATCCAGAGCTGGACCATGCCCTCGCCGAGGGGTCCGTCCCGGAGCAGGGTCGGCGGTACTACGGACCAGCCGAGCGCCTCCGACACGACGTACGAGGCGTACTCGCGCTGCGCGAGCGTGCCGTCCGGGAAGTCCCAGAGAGGGCGCTCGCCCTCGACAGGTTTGTAGACAACGGTCGCGGACTCACCGTCGAGGCTCACGGAACCCTGGAAGGTGCCGTTCGAGGCGGCCACCAGTCGTCCGTGCAGAGAAAGTTCGCCGGTCCGGAGCAGGTCGAGGTCGGTCATTCGCGGACGTGCCTGCGGTAACCGTTGGCGCGCGGGCAGATATGCCCCTCCGGGTCGATCGGGCGGCCGCAGAACGGGCAGCTCGGCCGGCCGGAGGCGACCAGCGCGACCGCCCGGCGGGCGAACGCGCGCGCCTGCTCCTCGCTGATCCGGACGATGAACACCTCGGCGTCCTCGGACTCCATCGCGGCCGTCACCGGGTCGGTCTCCTCGACCTCGACCTGCTCGGTCGTGATCACGGCGAACACCTCGATCACCACCCGCTCGGCGTCGGCCTCCCAGGCCAGCGTCATGGTGCCGGCCCGGAACTCCTCCTCGATCGGCTGCTCCAGCGGGTCCGTGTCGTCCAGCCCGAGCGGCGTGGACGGCTCCCGGTCGAACCGCCGGGCGACCTCGTCGAGCATCACGTCCAACCGCTCCGCGAGCGCCATCACCTGTTCCTTCTCACAGGCCACCGAGGTCAGCCTGACCCCCGCCCTGGCCTGCAGGAAGAAGGTCCGGGCACCGGGTTCTCCGACGGTACCGGCGACGAACCGATCCGGATCGTCATACGAATGCACTACGCGAGCCATGCTGAAACCCTATTACCGTCCACCGACTACGGCGTCGGAGGACTGTACTGCGGACTTCTTGGCCCGGCCCTTCGTCTTGGCCGGGGGCTTCGGGACGAGGGATGCCAGCTCGCTGCCCGAGTCGTTCAGGCGAACCAGGAACGGGCGGGTCGCGGTGTAGGTGATGATCGTGGTGGACGCCGTGTCGACGACGATTCGCTGGAACGTGTCCAGATGCTGACCCAGCGCGTCGGCGACGATCGCCTTGATCACGTCCCCATGCGATACCGCCACCCAGAGCGCGTGGTCGCCATGGCTCGCCTTCAGGGTCGCGTCGTGCTCGCGGATCGCGTCCACCGCCCGCTGCTGCATCCCGCGCATCGACTCGCCGTTCGGGAACGTCACCGCCGAGGGGTGCTGCTGGACCACCGACCAGAGCGGATCCTTCGCCAGCGTGCCGATCTTCTTGCCGGTCCAGTCGCCGTACCCGCACTCGGTCAGCCGCCGGTCCGTTGCCGGACGCAACTCTTGGTGGTACTTCGCGATCGCGGCCGCGGTCTGCTTGCAGCGGTCCAGCGGCGAGGTGACGATCGCGGCCAGCGGGAGCTCCGCGAGCCGCTCCCCTACCTTGACGGCCTGCTGCAGCCCGAACTCG
>NZ_DASRXP010000107.1:0-8498 GCF_035687465.1 Kribbella sp. | reverse complement strand
GCCCACCGCGGCCGCGGCCTGTCGCTGTGGATGAAGGCGGCGCAGATCCGTCAGCTCCGCGACCGCTACCCCGACCTAGCCGGCCTCCTCACCGACATGGCCTCCACCAACCTCGCCATGCAACACATCAACACCCACCTCGGCTACACCACCACCCACCACACCCACCGCTACACCCTCCACCTAGAGGCGGCTAGTTGAGGATCTTCAGCGCGGCCGCGATGGTGATGGGGTGGTAGCCGGGGCGGGCGGTGGTGAAGACTTCGTTGGCGAATTGGCGGCCTGCTTCGGTCTTGCTGAGGGCTCGGTAGACCGGGAGGACGAGCTTCATGCGTCCAACGCGGGTGAGGAATCCGGCGAGTTCGTCGTACGCCGGGGTGTAGGAGCTGGCGGCAACGATCGAGTACCAGCGGCGGGCGATCTCGCCGTTCGCAGTACCGGTGAGACTGAATTCCCGGTCGAGCTGCTGTAGCTGGGAGGTAGTCAGCACGTCAGGAGCCGCGTCCAGGAAGCGGAGCCACTCCTGCGGCGTCCAGTGGCTCGCGCCCGACGGCAGACCGCCGGTTGCCAACCACCTGTCCCGCTCTTGGTCCACGGCCTCGAAGCGGGCCGACGCCGCTCGCTCCGCGAAGACTGGGATCCCTGGCTCGTCCAGCCAGGCCGCGACCTCATCTGCGGTGACTACCTCGGGGTGGCGATCCAGCAGGTTGTCCTGCAGGTGTCCGACGAAGTCCTGGGAGTTGATGCTGCGGAAGGCGAACCGGTCGAAGTACCCGCGCAGGAAGGGGTCGAAGACCTCGCGGCCGAACCGTCCCTCCAGCCAGGACAGGAACCACGCGCCCTTGAGCGGTCCGAGCGCGGTCGTGCCGTGGTACTCCGACCGATGGTTGAGCCCTGGGAGCTCCACGGCCTGCTCTATCGGGGTCAGCGGATCAAGCTTGACCACGGTGGCGTGCTGCTTGATCGCTGTCTCCATCACGGCCAGTTCGGTGCCGTAGACGGCCTCCACAATCCGGTTCTCGACGTACGCCGTGAAGCCCTCGTTGAGCCAGATGTCGTCCCAGCTGTCCTGGGTGACCAGGTTGCCGGACCAGCTGTGCGCGAGTTCGTGCGCGACGACGCTGACCAGCGACTTGTCGCCGATCACCACGGTCGGCGTCGCGAACGTCATCCGCGGGTTCTCCATCCCGCCGTAGGGGAAGGACGGCGGCAGCACCAGGATGTCGTAGCGACCCCACCGGTACGGGCCGAACAGCGCCTCGGTGACCCGCATCATCTCCTCGGTGTCCGCGAACTCGGTCGCAGCCCGCTTGGCCATCTCCGGCTCGGCCCAGACCCCGGCCCGCTCCCCGATCGGCTCGAACACCAGGTCCCCGGCCGCGATGGCCAGCAGGTACGACGGGATCGGCTCGGGCATCACGACGTTGTAGGAACCCGTACGGCGTGACGTAGTGCCGTTGTCGGCGCTCATCAGCACCATCAGGTCCGCCGGAGCGGTCACATGCGCGGCGTAGCTGAACCGCACGCCCGGAGTGTCCTGCACCGGTACCCAGCTGCGGGCGTGGATCGCTTGCGACTGGCTGAACATGAACGGCTTCACGCCGCCGGCGGTCATCGACGGCTCAAGCCATTGCAGTCCGGTGGCCGTCGGCGCGGTCCGGTAGCTGACCCGCACCCGCTCATTCTGCGCCGTCTGGATCGTCAACGCCGAACCGAGCTCCGCATCCGGCAGGGCCACACTGAACTCCAGCGGCTCCCAACCGTCGGCAGTGGAGCCCTCCACCCCCAGCACGGTCAGGTCGCGGGTGTCCAGCATCAGCCGGGTAGCGGATCCGCTCCAGGCGAGCGTGTGGGTGGCACTACCCGCCAGCACCTTGGCTGCGAAGTCCAGGTCGAGCTCCAGCTCGAGGTGGGTGGTGCGCACCAGCGCCGGTTCGGCGTAGGAGTGGCGGTCGTGGGTCACAGATTCTCCCGAGGCAGAGGTCGTCCGGAGGACACTACCCAGCAATACGGCCAACAACGCGGCCAATTAGAGCCACGGGCAGCAACGTGCCATAACCGGTTAAGGTCTACCCATGCGGGCCGCCGCTCTGCCGCTGGCTGTGCTGCTGACGACCATGGCGACCACCGCCTGCTCCAGCAGCACACCCACCCCTGCGCCGACCACCTCTGCACCTGCTCCCCCCACGTCAGCACCGTCTACGTCCAGGTCCACTCCCGCCCCGTCAGCATCGGTGTCGAGCCCCGCGCCACAGCCCTTCGACAGCGCGTCCGCGATGGCGACTGTCCGCTACCTGGCCGGCCTCGGCCCCCGCGAAGCGACCAGTACTGCGTATCTCCAGTCGCTGGCGTGGTTGGAGGGCCGCTTCAAGTCGGCCGGCTACCAAGTGAGGCGGCAGCAGGTGCAAGTCCCCGCGGGCATCTCGTGGGGTGTGCCGGTCCGCGCCGGCACCACCTGGAACCTCATCGCCACCAAGCCCGGCTTCAACGCCAGTGCTCCTCACCGGGTGGTCGGCGCCCACCTCGACACCGTCCCGCAAGCGCCCGGAGCCGAGGACAACGCCTCGGGCATCTCGGTGCTGCTGGAAACCGCGGCGCTCTACCAGGATCGGGATCCACGCCTTCCGACGGTCTACGTCGCCTTCGGGGCCGAAGAACCACGCGGGGACGGCGACAACCGGCATCACTACGGTTCGAGGGCTTATGTCGCATCACTGCCGGCTGCCCAGCGAAAAGCTCTGAGCGGCATGGTTTCGCTCGATCGGGTGGGGGTTGGGACCGTGGTGCCGCTCTGTGCGGGATCGGACGATCAGGTGGAACTGCGGCTCGAACTGCGGGTGGTTGCGGGGCTGATCAGCGTACCGAGTCGGGCTTGTGTGAACAGGTCGAGTGACCACTGGTCGTTCGTACGCGCCGGGTTGCCCGGGGTTCGGCTGGGCAGCACGCCGTATCCGGAGTACCACAGCGCGCGGGACCTGCCGGAGGTGGTGGACGAGGCCCAGCTCGACCGGACGGGCCGAGTCGTGGCGGCGTGGCTCGACGGTTAGCTGGCGCCGCGGATGTCGGCGAGGATCTGCTCGGCCCGGGTGCCGGTGACTACGCGCGGACTGAAGTCGTTGCCGATGACATAGGGCGTCAGCCTCGCGGCCTTCAGGGTCTTGCCCCAGTAGGTGAGCTCCAGCAGAACGCCCTCCTGGGTCTGCTGGGAGAAGTCCATGTCGAACACCAGGTTGCCCAGTGAGTGCGCCACCACCTTGTTGCTGGAGAACTGCACCGCTTGCACCCAGTGCGGATGCCCACCGATCACCAGGTCCGCTCCGGCCTTGCTGAGTGCGGCCGCGACGGTTTCCTGGGCTGGTACCGGCTCGTGGGTGTACTGCTGGCCCCAGTGCGGCAGCACCACGACCACATCGGCCGACGCGCGCAGTACCTGGATCGATCGGGTGAGCGCGGTGAGATCACCTTGATTGAGCGGACCGGTCCGCGGCGGCATGCGGACGGACAGCGCACCCGGCGAGGTCGCGGTCGCTCGTGGTGTCTCTCCGATCGCGTTGAACGCGAGGAAGCCGAAGCGCACGCCGTCCCGCGTGACGATCACCGGTCGCGCGGCCTCGGCAAGGTTGCTTCCGGCCCCTACCGGCTGGATGCCTCCGGCCCGAACCCGCTGAACGGTCTCGATCAAAGCCTGATGTTCGTAGTCACCTGTGTGGTTGTTGGCCAGCGACAGTACGTCGACTCCGGCGTCGCGCAGTCCCGTCAGTACGGCGGGTGGTGCGGCGAAGGAATCGCCACCCTGCTGCGGTGATCCCGCCTGGGAGAGCGTGCTCTCGAGGTTCGCGACGGTGATGTCGGCAGCGGCCAGACGGGGTCCGATCGCGCGCAGTGGTCGCGAGACGTCCCCTGTCCTCGCGGCGGCGGCGCCAACCCGGCGGCCAAGCATCACGTCACCTCCGATCGTCAGGTTCACGACCTGGGTTGAGGCGGGCGGGCCTGCGGTACGCAAGGGGTAGCGAACGGGATCCTTCCAGGGATCGATGCCGCCGACCGTCACAGCGCGGATGGTCGGGCCGGCGGTCGCGGCCGGCACTATGGCGAGAGCGGAGGGATCGCTCTCCACGGTCTGAACGCTCGCGACCAGCCGGAAGCCTCGCCAGGACTTCGTCGCCCCGGAGACGAGCTTCCTGGCGGTGGCCAGGTCGATGTCCTGGGCGGACCGAGTCGGGTTGATCGCCAGGATCAACGGCTGCTCGGTCGGCTCGACCGGAGTCGTCGGCGTCGATGGAGTACTGGTCGGGCGGATCGTTGGGCCGCCGTCCGAGCCCGCGTCTGAGCAGGCGGCCAAGACTGCGACGGCCGAGACCGCCGTCAGCAGACGCATGAGGCCGACGGGCATACCGCCACCGTAGCCAGCTGATCCCAAACCCCGGTGAACCTGTCGGGCGAGGCGGTTTCGGTTGGGTGGAGAGGAACTAGCAGACTGTGGGCATGTTGCCGGAGAGTAGCCCTGAGCGGCTGCTGCAGCGTAGGCCGTTCGGATCGTGGTTGCTCGGGCCTGCCGACCAGAGCCCGCGGATGCTGCGGATCCGGGTGCAGACACTGCTGACGCTCTTCTCCATCGGCACCAACCTGATCGGCGCCGTGGTCGTGTTCGTCCTCGCGGTGTTCGTGCTGCCAGGGCCGCCCGGTGACGACAACCTCACGCTGGTTCGCTGGCTGGCGTTCCCGATCTACTTCCTGGCCGCCCTGCTGATCGGCGCCGTCTGGAGCACCAGACTGGCCCGCCGCGTCACCCGCTGGGTCCTCGAAGAACGCCCTGCCACCCGGCGCGAGCAGATCGCCACGCTGCAACTCCCCCTACGTCTGACGATGATCGAGGTCGTTCTCTGGCTGCTCGCCGCGGTGGTCTTCAGCGTCCTGACCCTGGCGCTGGAACCGCAGAGCTTTCTCCGCGTGGTGGTCACGATCATCGACGGCGGCACCGTCACCTGCGCGGCGTCGTACCTGCTGACCGAGTTCGCGCTGCGGCCGATCGCCGCGAGAGCGCTTGCTGACGAACCACCGCCGCGGCGCTTGCTGGCCGCCGGCCTGGAAGCGCGCACGGTGTTCTTCTGGGCGGTCGGGTCCGGGGTTCCCGTCCTCGGACTGATGCTGACGGCGGTGCTCGCACTGATCGAGGGCGATGTCTCCTCGACCCGGCTGTCGGTGGTCATCCTTGCCCTCGGCGCCGTAGTACTGGTCTTCGGCTGGTTCCTCACGCTGCTCTCGGCCAGGTCGGTGGTCGCGCCGGTGCGCTCGGTGCGGAACGCGTTGACGGTGATCGGCGGCGGCGATCTGAACGTACGGATCCCCGTGTTCGACGGCACCGAGCTCGGGTCGCTGCAGGCAGGGTTCAACCGGATGGCCGCCGGGCTGCGCGAACGCGAGCGCCTCCGCGACCTGTTCGGCCGGTACGTCGGTACTGACGTGGTGCGGGAGGCTCTGACCAGCGACTCGCTCGGTGGCGAGGAACGGTTCGCGGCGATGCTCTTCGTCGATCTGGTCGGCTCCACTGAGCTCGCGGCGGCCCGGCCCCCGACCGAAGTGGTGCACCTGCTGAATCAGTTCTTCGTCATCGTGGTCGACGAGGTGGACCGGCACGGCGGCTTCGTGAACAAGTTCGCCGGCGATGCGGTGCTGGCCGTCTTCGGGGCGCCGACCGAGCTTCCGGACGCGGCAGGGAGCGCTCTCCGGGCTGGGCGCGCATTGGCCCGGCGCCTGGCGGAGGAGTTGCCTGAGGCAACAGCGGGGATCGGCGTCACCGCCGGCATCGTGGTGGCCGGAACCGTCGGCGACGTCCGGCGGCATGAGTACACCGTGATCGGTGACCCGGTGAACGAAGCCGCCCGCCTGAGCGAACTGGCCAAGTCCGCCCCCGGCCGCCTGGTCGCCTCGATGAACGCGGTGGAGGAAGCCGCTCCGGCCGAAGCCGCCCACTGGGAGGCGGGTGACACCGTGACGGTTCGCGGACGGCTGCAGCCGACGCGCCTCGCGCTGCCTGCCCGGGAGCAGCTATCTTCCGCCGGCGACGTCGATCATTGAGCCGGTCAGGTAGGAAGCGCGATCCGAAGCGAGGAACGTGATCAAGGCGGCCACCTCCTCCGCAGTACCGGGTCGGCCCAGCGGCGGGGTGGTGCCGATCCGGTCCAACCGGCCTTCCTCGTGGATCTCGGTCTCGATCAGGCCGGGTCGGATGCCGAGCACGCGGATCCCTTCCTTCGCGACCTCGTTCGCCAGGCCCACGGTGAGGGTGTCCACCGCCGCCTTGCTGCCCGCGTAGTCGACGTACTCGCCGGCCGAACCCAGCACCGCACCCCGTGACGAGACGTTGATGATGACCCCGCCCTGTCCGCCGTGCGCGGTCGACATCCGTCGCACTGCGGCCCCCGCGACCAGGAACGCGCCGATCGCGTTGATCCGGAAGACCCGCTCGAGCCGCGCGACGTCGTACTGGTCGACCCGTGCCGCCGGCGACACCACGCCGGCATTGTTGATCACGGCACCGATCGCCCCGAGTTCACTCACCACCGTCTCGAAGAGCCGCTCGATGTCATCGACCTCCGCCACATCAGCCCGTACTGCGAGCGCCCGCCGCCCGAGCTTCTCGACAGCCGCGACGACCCGCTCCGCCTCGTCCGACCGGGTGCGGTAGCTCAGTCCCACATCCCAGCCGTCCTCGGCCAGTGCGATCGCCGCCGCGGCACCGATCCCCCGGCTCCCACCCGTCACCAACGCGACGCCTCGCAGTACTCCGGTCTCAGCCATGACGGCTAGCCTGCCATCAGCGTGGCGGGATCAGCTTGGGAGGCCGGCCCAGAAACCGCAGTGGTGGTTCGCTGCGGAGGGCGTCGGGGCGATACCGCTGGTCGACAGCTCGATCACGGTGCCTGCTGAGCCGAACTTGGGCCAATCGGGCCGGCTGGGACCGTTCGGGTTGCCGGTGCGGGCGAATGCCGACACGTAGTCGACGATCGTCGCCGACAGCCGCTCCTGCGCCGGAGTCAACTCCGGGTAATAGTTCCCCCAGAGGAGGTCGAGGTCCCACAGGTAGGGCTGACCCAGGCCGTGGTAGGAGCCCATCGGGAACCCGTTGCGAAACTGACCGCTGTCTTCGGCGAACTCGTAGGCGTAGACCGGCTGACGGGCGGTCGCGGCTTGGGCGGTGCGCAGTACCGGGCAGGCTCCAATAGAACCGCCCCAGTCGCTGAGCACCGTCGCCAGGGCGAGTGCCGGGCTGTCGTAGTCGGCGACCGGATACCGCGCGAGGACGGCGCCCGCCTTGTCGCCGAACGTCTCGGTCATCATCGTGCCGTACTTCTCGGCGGTCATCGCTGCCTCACTCCAGACAAACGCCCGCATCTCGTCGCGAGTGCCGCCGACCAGTAGCGGGACCCGCGCGGCGGATCCGTTGCGTAGAGCGTCCGCCGGCTGCTGCGGCAGCACCCAGGTCCCGGCGGTCGGATTCCACGGCCGGTCCCTCACCCGGCTGTTGAGCTGCATGCCGACGCCCTGGAGCGCACCGACCAGGCGGGTCGGCGTTACCTCGCGCAAGCACGCCGCGACATCGGCGGCGGTGGCGCAGCCGAGATCCTCGGTGGCTCGGGCGCCGAATGCCCGGGCCTCGGCCAAGGTCGGCACCCGGTTGTCGCAGGCGCCGCTCTGCGAGATCGCCCGGTGGAAGAGTCCGCGCGAGCTCGGCGAGGCAAGCTGGGCACAGACTGCTCGGGCGCCGCCGGACTCGCCGGCCAGCGTCACGTTGCGCGAGTCGCCGCCGAACTGAGCTGCGTTGCGGCGTACCCAGCGCAGAGCGGCAGTCTGGTCCATCAGTCCGTAGTTCCCGCCGCCGGCGTCGAGCGCCGGCGAGGACAGGAAGCCGAGCGCGCCGAGCCGGTAGTTCACCATGACGACCATCAGTCGGCCGGAGGTCGCGAGCCGCGCGGCGTCCTGCTCCCGCGCGCCGCCGGAGGTCAAGCCGCCGCCGTGCAGCCACACCAGCACCGGCAGCCGCTCCCCCGATCGGACGTCCCTGGGCACGGTGACGTCGAGAAAGAGGCAGTCCTCCTGACCCGCGAGGCCATTAGGACCATCCTGCGGGCAGTACGGGCTCCGCGTTGTGGCGTCGCGGACTCCTGACCATGACCGCGGACTGGCCGGGGGTTGCCACCGACGCTCACCGACCGGAGGCGCGGCGTACGGGATCGAAGAGTAGGTCGTGCGGTCGTCAGCGACGTTGCCGCGCAACCACCCGGAATCCACCCGGACCACACCTGAGGGTGGCGGATGGGTGCCGGCCGATGCCGATGCTGAGGGACCGACGAGGGTCGTGGCGGCGACCGCGGCGACCGCGATCAAGGATTGGGCAAGAGTAAGTGGCGACATACCGAAAGTCTTGCCCGTAAGGGCTTGTCGGCGCGTACTCCCAGAGTCGCGACCTCAGCTACGCCCCACGGCGTACTCCGCGG
>NZ_DASRXP010000106.1:0-6128 GCF_035687465.1 Kribbella sp. | reverse complement strand
GGGAGTTCAGCGGCGGCGGTCCTGTGTGGCGCCGGCGAGGAGGCTTCGGGCGGCGTGTGTTCCGGGTTCGGCGCGAGCCGGGGGTGCGGTTAGGGCTGGAGGCCGGTCCAGGACCAGCGTGGGATGGTCAGGGCGTCGGGGACGTTGTCCGCTGAGCCCGAGTAGCGGGTCATGGAGACTGTGGTGGCCCAGGCGAAGTAGTCGTGTAGTACCCGCCGGAGTGGTCCGTCCGCTGCCAGTCCGACGTCCTCTAGAGCCTGGTCGAAGCAGGCGATTGCGCGCTGGTCCATCTCCTCGTGCGGGCCGTTTCCGCTGTGCATCCGCACCACCAGGGTTTCGTCTCCGTAGGTGTCGGAGTACTTGGTGGGGCCTCCTAGCGCCTCGGCCCAGTAGGCGGCCAATCGCTCTTGGTGCTGTGGGTGGAATCCATGGCTGAACGCGTGGCTGACGATCTCGTCGTCCATCACCCGCGAATGCCAGGCTCCGGCCAGCCGGAGCATTCCGTCCCAACCACCAGCAGCTTCATACACACTCTCCATCCCGCCAGACTGCCATGCCCGCCGGGTACCGGACTTGATGAAATGGGAGCCGGAAGATTGGGGTGGGGTGGTCGTAGACTCCATCTGCAAGTCAGTCGCATTTGGGAGGGTTTGATGGAGTACGTCGTGATCGGCGCGGACGGGGTGTTCGACGCTGGGCTGCGGGCTGATCTGCTGG
This sequence comes from Kribbella sp., assembly GCF_035687465.1. Lineage (NCBI taxonomy): Bacteria > Bacillati > Actinomycetota > Actinomycetes > Propionibacteriales > Kribbellaceae > Kribbella > Kribbella sp. Next base: position 5,411 of record NZ_DASRXP010000106.1, on the reverse strand, counting down.
ATACGTGGATCGCGGCTACCGATGCGGGCGGGAGTGTGGGGTTCACCGCGCCGGCGCCGGTGCCTCTGGTGGCGGAGACGCTGGACCTCGCGCTCGAGCGGCTTGCCGGTGGCAAGGATCTGCTCGGGGTGCTGCACAACGGGGAGCGGTACGTCGGGATGGGGTTGCTGGTCGGCAAGGACGGCGAGCTCAGTAAGCACTGGCGGACGGTGCTGCGGGTGATGGTGCATCCGAAGTACCAGGGTGGTGGGGCTGGGCGGCTGTTGATGAACGGTCTCCGGCAGTCGGCCATTGACCTGGGCCTCGAGCACCTGCAACTGACGATCCGCGACGGCAACGGTCTGGAAAAGTTCTACGAACCGCTCGGCTACCGCGTTGTCGGCACCCATCCGCGGGCGGTCCGGGTCGCCCCCGACGACTACCGCGACGAAATCATGCTGGTCACAGACCTCAAAACCTGATGTCGAGCGCTGACTGACCACTCCGACGTCCGTGGTGACAGAGGCCGAACAGCAGGAGGTCATCACCATGCGGGATCTGATCGTCACCCAGAACATCACGCTCGACGGCGTGATCGAAGCTACCGACGGCTGGTTCGCGCCGGCTGACACGGAAGACCTGGAGGATCTCGGCGAGGAGATCCGTCGCCAGCGCGAGGCGGCCGACGCGTTCCTGGTCGGGCGCAGGACTTTCGAGGACATGCGCGGTTTCTGGCCCCTGCAGACCGACGACCAGACCGGCATCACCGACTACCTCAATACCGTCGCGAAGTACGTCGTCTCCAGCACACTGCAGGACCCGCAGTGGGAGCCGACGACCGTACTGCGCGGCCCGGTGCCGGTGGACATCCAGGCGCTGAAGGAAGAACAGGGCAAGGACATCGTGGCGACCGGCAGCATCAGCCTCGTCCACGAACTCATTGCCGCCGACCTCGTCGACGAGTACCGGCTGTTCGTCTACCCGACTGTGCTCGGCCACGGCCGCCGGTTGTTCGCCGACGACAGCGCAACCAGGCAACTGAGCCTGGTGCAGACGCTGCCGTTCAAGTCCGGCATCGTGCTGCTGCGCTACCGCGCGAACTACTGACAGGCCCTGCTATCGGCGGGCTATCCCCACCAACGCGATGCCCAGCGCGGCGAGCAGTCCGCCCAGGGTGAGGAGCAGGATCGAGGGACCGCCTGTGTCCGGCAGTTCGGTCTTGTCCACCTGGACCTGCGCGGCCGCCTGGGCCCCGATGGTCACCTTCACCTGCGAGTCCACCGTCACGCCGTTGGTGTCAGCGACCCGGTACGGCTGCTTCGCCGTACCGATGAAGTCCCGCTCCGGAACGAGCCTGACCGACCCGTCGGCCCCGACCGTCCAGGTTCCGACATCCGGCACGACCACCTGCTTCCCACAGGTGGCCGGCCCGGTCACCAGGCACATGCTGCCCAGATCCCAGACCGCGCCGAGGGTGGCGGCGTCGTTCAGCAGCGGATTCACGACCACCGGGTTGCCGGGGCTGCCGGTACCGCTGTCCGGGATGGCCTTCGCCCCGCTCGGAGCACCGACGGTGATCTCCAGGCGAGCCGTGTCCGACGTCCCGTTCGCATCGGTCACCCGATAGGTGAGCGATCTGGTGGTACCGGTGAAGCCCTTCACCGGGGTGTATCCGACGGTGCCGTCCGGGCGGGCCGCGAACGTGCCCTCGCCCGGGACAGTCACCGTGGTCTTGTCAGTCCCGTCCGCCGGGTCGCGCAGCACGACCGAAGCAGGGACCAGCGGAGCCGACGGATCGCCGGCCTTGTCGTTGCCAAGCACCACAACGGTCACCACGGTGCCATAGGCAACAGAAGCCGCGTCATCGACCGCGACCGGACGGATCGGGGTCACGGTCACCGAGACGGTCGAGCGCGCCGAGCTCCGGTTGCTGTCCTTCACCTCGTACGCCGTCGGCCGCGTAGTGCCAGTGAATCCCTTCACCGGAGCGAAAGTGATCTTGCCCTGAGCAACGGAGTACTCGCCCTCGGGAACGGTGACCTTGGCAACCAATGCGCCCTGGGGATCGACCAGCAGAAGCGTCGCCGGATCCAGCGAAGCACCAGCGCCGGGTTTGTCGTTCGCCAGCGGATCGAAGGTGACCGGTAGATGCTGCTTGGTCCGCGCGAGATCCGGGTGAGCCACCGGCCGCGCCCCGACCATCACGGTCAGCGTCGCCTTCCCGGCGGTCCCGTTCGCATCGCTGACCTGATACGTCACCGGCGTGGTCGCACCGGTCGATCCATCCTCAGGCATCAGCCGAACGCCACCATCCGGCTGCACGGTGAACGTGCCCTGTCCCGGAACCCGAAGACTCGACACGGGGTCACCGGTGGCCGGATCGATCACCCGGACGCTGCCCGGCACCAGCGGCGCGCTCGGATCCCCTGGCTTGTCGTTGGCCAGCACAGGCACGGTCACAGCAGTGTCGAACGCTGTGTCGGCTTTGTCGTCGGCCGCGACAGGCACGATCGCAGTCACCGTCACAGTGACCGTGGACATCGCCTTGTTCCCGCTTGTGTCCGTCACCTGGTAAGCGATCGAGCTAGGCCCACTGAACGTCGGCACCGGGTCGAACGCGATCTTCCCGGTCACCACGTTCACCTTGTACGTGCCCTGCCCGGCGATCGTGATTGTCCGGCCCCACGCCCGGTTCGTCCCGAACACCTGGACCGACGTCTTCTCCAGTTCGGCGTCCGTCCCCGGCTTGTCGTTGGCCAGCGGATCCACGGTCAGCTCGAGGTTCTGCTTCGTCGTACCGGTGTCCGGCTTCGCCTCCGGCCCCTTGCCGACGGTCAGGAACAGCAGTCCCTCGGCCGTGGTCCCGTTTCCATCGGTCACCCGGTACGTCGCTGGGCTGGTGAGGCCCTGATAGTCCTTCGCCGGAGTGAAGGTGATCGCGCCGTCAGCGGCCGCTGCGTAGCTGCCTTCGCCGGGTCGCGTGACGTTCTTCCGGAAAACGCCGTCGGCCGGGTCCTTCAGCACCACGCTGCCGGGGATCAATGGCGCCGAAGCATCACCCGGCTTGTCGTTCGCCAGCACCTTGACCGTGACCGGCTGGTTGAACGGCGTGATCGCGGTGTCGTCGACGGTGAACGGGAAGACCGGCGTCGCCGTCAGGCCGAGCGTCGCGGTCGCGGTGCTCTTGTTGGAGTCGGACACCCGGTAGGTGATCGGCGTGGCCCGACCGCGGAAGGCCGGCAGCGGATCGAACTGGATCGCACCGCTGGACTGCACGGTGTAGGTGCCTTGCCCGGGCACCGTGACGCTCTTGCCGAAGCCATCGCGCTGCGCCACCGGAGCCTGCACGACGACCGATGCTGGTACGAGTTCCGCGTCGGTTCCCGGGCTGTCGTTCGACAGCACGTTCACGGTGACGGTGACGTTCTGCAGGGTCGAGGCGTTGTCCGGCAAGGCGATCGGGGCCACGCCGACCGAGATGCGCAGTACTGCGGAAGCGGTGGTTCCGTTGTCATCGGCAACTCGATAGATCAGGTCTTTCGTCGAGCCGGTGAACGAGGGCAGCGGGTCGAAGACGACCGAACCGCCCTGAACCTTGTACGCACCCTCGCCCGGCACCGTCACGGTTGTCCTGAACAAACCGTCCGCCGGATCCTTCAGCACCAGGCTGCCCGGGATCAGCGGCGCCGACGGATCTCCCGCCTTGTCGTTGGCGAGCACCGGCACCGTGACGGTCGTGTCGAACGGCGTGGTCCGGCTGTCATCCGTCGCTGTCGGGGTGATCGCCGTGATCGAGATCGTGATGGTCGACCGGGCAGCCTGGTCGAACCAGTCCGAGACGCGGTACTTCAGCGTCGTCGCGGAACCGGTGAACGCCGGCAGTGGATCGAACGTGACCGTGCCGTCGGGGTTGAGCTGGTAGCTGCCTTGTCCGGCGACCTTGACCAGCTTCTTCAGCGAACCGTCAGCCGGATCGATCAGCACGAGGCTGAGCGGATCGAGCCCTGTGCCCTGACCGGACTCGTCGTTCGCGAGCGGGTCCAGCTTGATCGACTCATCCTGCTTCCCGGTCGCTACGTCCGGCTTCGCGATCGGCGCCGGCGGCTTGGCGATCGTGACGGTCACCGTCGCCGTCGCGATCGTGCCGTTCACATCCGTCACCGAGTAGGTCAGCGGCGCCGCGACACCGGTGAAGGTCGGCACCGGATCGACCTCGACGGTGCCATCGGCCTTGGCGACGAAGGTGGCCTCGCCGTCGACCGTCACAGAAGAGAGCGGCTTGCCCGTCTTCGGATCGATCAGCCGCACACTGCTGGGAACCAGAGGCACGGCCGGATCACCTGCCGTGTCGTTGGCGAGCACGCTGACGATGACGTTCTTGTCGTACGGCGTACTGGCAGTGTCGTCCGTCGCGTCCGGCTGGACCCGGGTGACCTGGACCGCCACCGTGGACGCACCGATCGCGCCGTTGCCGTCGGCAACCTGGTACTTCACCGGCGTGGCCTTGCCGTGGAATGCGGGCACTGGTTCGAACAGGATCCGGCCGTCCGACTTCACGGAGTACTTGCCCTGACCCGGGACCAGCAGGCTCTTCACCGGCTCGGCCTTCACCGGCGGGACCAGCAGCACGCTATCGGGGAGCAACGCCGAACCGGTCGGGCCCGGCTTGTCGTTGTCGAGCACGTTGAGGAAGACAGAGACGCCTTGCAGGGTCGTGGCGGTGTCCGGGTTCGCCACCGGCGGCCCGGGCGCGTCGACCGAGACCACGATCTGCGCTCGCGCGGCGGTGCCGTTCAGGTCGAGCACCTGATAGGTCAGTCCGGTCGTGATGCCCTGGAACCCGTTCACCGGCTCGAAGGTCACCTTGCCCTCGGCAACCTGGTACGTCCCCTGCCGGGCGACGGTCACCTTGTCGACGACGTGACCGGTGCCCGGCTCGACCAGCTTCAGGCTGGCCGGGTCTAGCGGCGCGTCCGGTGAACCGGGCAGGTCGTTGTCGAGCACACCGATGACCGCGTTGGTGTCGAACGGCGTGCTCACCGAGTCACCGGCGGCCTTGGGGATCACCGGCGTTACGGTCACCGCGAGGGTCGACTCCGCAAGCTGGCCGGTGCTGTCGGCAACCCGGTAGCCGATGGTCGTCGCCACCCCGGTGAACTGCGGCAGCGGCACGAAGTCGACGCCGCCAGTCGGCTTCACCGTGTACGAACCTTCGCCCGGAACGACGACCTTCTTCTTGAAGTCGTCCTTGATCGTCACCGAGGCGGGATCGCGCAGGACGACCGAGGCGAGGTCGAACGTCACCCCTGGCGCCGGGCGGTCGTTGGCGAGCGGGCTGAGCGCGAGGCTGACGTTCTGCGGGGTCGTGGCGATGTCGGGGTTCGCGACCGGTTTGGCCGGGAGGGAAACGGTGACGGTCAGGGTCGCCTTGG
>NZ_DASRXP010000105.1:0-4194 GCF_035687465.1 Kribbella sp. | reverse complement strand
GGACCGGGGTGATCTATCCGAACCGCGAGCACGACGACCCGCAGTACGACTGCACGGTGGAGTCCTATGGTTTCCCCTACGACGACGCCGACGCCGTACCGGTTGAGATGGAGGCGGGGTCGGTGCTGTTGTTCAACGGCTACCTGCTGCACAAGTCCCTGCCGAACACCGGGCGGCACGGCTACCGGCGAGCGCTGGCCAACCACTACATGAGCGCCGAGTCACTCCTGCCCTGGGCGGTTCCGCCGGAGGGGACGACCGTGGCGCAGGCGGACTTCCGGGACATCGTGCTTGTCGCCGGGTCCGATCCCTATGAGTACAAGGGGCTCAAGGAGATCCGCAAGCCGCGGATCCGCCCCGACCGGGACGGCGGTTGCGATAGAAAGTGATAGTGCCTTCGGTCGAACTGCTGCCCCGCTTGGGGCCGGCAGTGGCCGACTATCCGCCAGGGTCGACCTTCGGGCCGCGCGAAGCCCAGTGGTACCAGTTCGTCTGGCTACTGAAGGGCAGCGCCACCTGGCTGTGTGATGGAGTCCGGGTGCCGCTGATGCCGGGCAACTTGTTGCTCATCAGGCCTGGCATGCGCGACGAGTTCCACTGGGATCCGCAGACTCCCACCCGTCATGCGTACGTTCATTTCACCTTGTCCACTGACGGCCCGGTCGAGTGGCCGCTGGTTCGCGACCTGACCGGGCGGCACGACCCGATGGGAGCGCTCTGCCATTACCTGCTGTGGTTAGGCAGCGCGTCCCCACCGGGTTGGGAGGCCCAGGCCCGCGAGACCCTTCGCCTGCTGGTGTTGACCTTCCAGGCCGAGCCTGCGCCAGCGACTCCGAGCCCTCTGTCGCTGCCGGAACCAGTCATCGCGATGATGCACGCGGTCCGCGAGCACTGGTCCGACGGACGGGCAACACCTGTCCCGCTGCGAGAGCTGGCCGCAGCCGCCCAGGTCTCGCCGAGCACGCTGTCCCGCGTGTTCCGGCGACAGTTCGGCGTCGGTCCAGTCGCTGCCATCGAGCTGCTCCGCCTGGCCAAAGCCGAACCACTCCTGTGGCAGAGCAACCTGTCGATCCAGGCGATCGCCGTCCAGTGCGGCTTCGCCGACGCCTACCACTTCTCCCGCCGCTTCCGGGCGATCTACGCGATGTCTCCGACGGCGTTCCGCCAGACCGCGCCGGAAACCGCCCCACCATCCCCCATCGTCTCCACCGGCCTGGCCACCCTGCAGTCCCTCCTTCCGCCCTACTGACCAGCATCTCGGTAAGGTCGGAATTGTCATCGGACCCGACGGATTCGAGGAGTGCTCTGATGGATGGGATCGAACCCAGCGCCGTACCGAGCGGCACAGGCTGTGCCGACTGCGAGTCGGCCGACCCGCAGGGATGGTGGTTCCACCTCCGCCGCTGCGCCCAGTGTGGCCACATCGGCTGTTGCGACTCCTCCCCGGAGCAGCACGCCTCCGCCCATGCCAAGGCTTCCGGCCATCCCATCATCCGCAGCTTCGAGCCCGGCGAAGACTGGTTCTGGGACTACACCGAAGAGGCGATGTACGACGGCGGCCCGCCCCTCGCCGATCCACAACACCACCCGGTCGACCAACCCGTTCCCGGTCCTGCCCACCGAGTCCCCTCCGACTGGACCAAGCTGCTCAACTGAGCCGACGCACTACTGGCACTCCGCGATGTCGATCGACATGGTCGCGTTGGGGATGGGGATGGAGAGGGCTTCGGCCTCCACCGCAGCCCGGGTCTCGGGTGACAGCGGCCCGGCCACCTTGACGTCGACACGGCCGCCCCGTCGTCCCCAGGTGCCGACGATCTTGCCGTCCAGCATGAGTCCGTGCGGATGGAACCAGTCGTGCAGGTGAATCAGTTGCTTCTGGCCCGGACCGATGAACAACCCGTGCCGGTCCTGCCCGAACAGCCGCAGGTCCGATGCCACCAGGAACCGAGCACCCTGCATGGCCGGAGCAATACGGAGGGTCGCCTCGTCGGCGGCGAGGATCGACGCGGGTCGGCCCTCCAGATCGACTGACAGCAACTCGGGCGCCAGCAGCCCCCAGACCTCCTTCGCATCTGCTCGCGACAGTCCAGACCACCAGGCGAAGGCCTCCGCCGTGGTCGGACCGAACGCCTGGAGATGGCGCCGGCAGAGTTCCTTGTGGGCTTCGACGAAATCGATCTCCGGCCGTGGCACCTCGCGGAAGTACAGAGCGCTGGTCGTCCATCGCAGCGCCAGTCGTCCGCTGGCACAAACCCCCCGCAACTCGTGACGTCCGCCCCGCCGCTCGGTGCCGGCAAGATCCCGGCAGATCTCGGCGGCCAGCTGGTCGATCGCCCGGCGCTGGCCCTCGTCCAGCGGCATTCGACCGATCGTGAAGACCCCGAAGTCCTCGGCCGGCAACACATAGACCGCGGCCCGCGGGCTGTAGGTCTGGATCAGCCCAGGAGCCTGCCAGGCCGACGGTTCGCAGTCCTCGACTCGGGCGTGCAGGCCGATCAGGGCATCACGCGGTGCGGTGTCCTGAAGGCCGAAGCGAGCCGCCTGCACGTACGAACCAGCAGGCAGACGCTCAGCCAGGCGATTCACGACCAACCTGTGCTGCACTGCTTGCTCGTAACTGACCGACAGACTCAGCGCCATACCGAGTTTCTAACATCACCCACCGACAGGCTGATCCACCTCAACATCACCCGGCCTTGCGAGCCTGGAGGATCGCCATTCGGGTGCCGGTGTCGATCACCCGGTTCAAACGCAGACCGGCGGCATCGAACAGCGCCGCGTACTGCTCCTCCGTGCGTTCCCTGCCTCCAGGCAGCACGAGCATGTTGAGGTCGGAGTAGGCCGCGACGACCTCGTGCCCCGGGCGATCCAGGACCAGTTCGACGACGAGTACTACGCCACCGGGGTTGAGCGCCGCGGCGCAGGTACGGAGGATCTCCACGCAGCGGTCGTCCGGCCAGTCATGGAGGATCGACTTGACCAGGTACGCGTCCGCGGGCGGCACCGCCTCGAAGAAGCTCCCGACCTCGGCAGACCACCGCGACTCGAGTGCGCGAGATCGCGGTTCCTTGGCCACCACATGCGCCAGATCGAACACCGTGCCTTTCAGGTGCTCATGCTTGGCCAGCACCGCCTCCAACAGGATGCCCTGGCCGCCGCCGACATCAACCACACTGCTGATGCCCGAGAAGTCGTAGGCGGCGGCGACCGCGTCTCCGACGTACCAGCTGAGCGCGGCCATGTTGTCGTTGAAGATCGCGTTCTGTTCCGGATGACTTTGCCGGTGCGTCCAGACGTCGACGCCCTGCAATGCCTCGAATGCGTTCTCACCCGTCCGGACACTGTGGGCGAGGTGACCCCACGCAGCCCAGATCGCCGGATCCTGGAGCGTCCGCGCCAAGGGCCGCATCGTCCCCGGTAGATCGGACCGGAGCCGCTCGCTCAGTGGCGTGTTGGTGACCAGTCCCTCCCGCTCCGCATACACCCCGACCGCGACCAGGGCCCGCAGCAACCTCCGGAAGGTCTCTTCGTCCGCGTGAACCGCACCCGCCAGGTCCTCGACTGTCCGCGGCCCTCCAGCCAACTCGTCCGACAGCCCCAGCTCGGCCGCCACACTCAACGCAGCCGAAACCCGGAACCCGGTGATCATCTCCTGCAAATCCCCACCGCTGCTGCCCATACACCGATCATGCACCCGCGCGAGGCTCAGGCGACCAGGTCGGCGAACACCACGATGTTGGCCTCGTACTTGTTTGATGCGTCGTCCAGCCCGCCACAGGTGATCACACGCAAGCCGGCGTGGTCGAGATCGCCGTACACCGCGGCTGTGGGGAAGGCCGACTTGGGAAACTGCCTGACCCTGGTCACCCGGAACGCAGCCACCGAGCGGTCCTGACGAGTGATGACGATTCTGTCCCCCGGTCTCACCCATCCCAGCCGGGCGAAGACGCCTGCCCGCCCGGACCAGCGGACGTGTCCCGCGACGACGGCAGGCCCCTTCTCACCTGGTGTGGGGCCGCCGGTGAACCAGCCGGCCGGGAAACCGTTCGGCGGGACCTGCAGGTTGCCGTTGCTCTTGATGCCGAGGCGCATCAGGCCTGAGTCCACCCCGATCGCTGGGATTGCGACCCGGACCGGGGTGGACTTCCGCATCGGTGCCGACGGCCCGCGCCCCTGGCCGGGGGGTGGCCG
>NZ_DASRXP010000104.1:0-2598 GCF_035687465.1 Kribbella sp. | reverse complement strand
AGCGATCGTCGCGTTCCCTGCCAGCACGGCAGTGATCGTCGCGTACTCGGCGAGCATCGACGCGATCGTGTACGCGGACCCGACAACAGCCGGGCCCGGAATAGCAACCTCAGTGAGAGGGACCTGCCAATACCTGCGCTCCGGGAACATGTAGAACTCCGCGTCCGGCCCGGGCTCCCTGCTCACGTCGCCATGGGCGAAGTAGCCACCGGGGAACTGGTCCATCACCGCCGGCCGCTGCAGGAGCAGCACCTCGCCCGATGCGAACAGGTAGTCGAGGTCACGCTCATCCGACGCGGACTCGGTGCGGAGTTGCAGCGTGAACTCCCTCGAGCTGCCGATGTCGGACACCGCGACCGGCATGGTGCGGCCGACCACATCGAACAGGGAACTGCGGGCCCGCCGACTGATCGGGAACCGCACCGACGCCTCGACCTCACGGTTCAGGAACGGCGCGGCCGGGACCTTCATCCAGATCGCGGTCAGGTCCTGCGTGATGGTCGTTGTGAAGCTGGCCTGCAGGACACCGGCCGCGTTGTACGACGCGATCTGGTAGCCGAGCAGGACCCCCGGCACGAACTCGTAATCGTCGATGTTCAGCACGCCGCCACCACCGGAGATCGCTGCCGGGTTCGCGCCGCGGATCAGCGTGTAGGTGATGTAGTTGTCCGTCGTACGCCACACCAGCGCGTGATCGGCGGTGGCTCCGAGCGCTGTCGCGGCGAGCCGGATCCTCGACAGGATCGGGTCATAGGTGGCGGTGAGTCCCATGGTCAGCCCGCCTTCACGGTGCGCTTGAGTTCACGGTTTTTGGTCCGGACCGTGTTGTCGATCCGGCCCTGCAGCTGCTCGCCGTCGATCGTGACGTAAACGATCGTGTCGCCGACGTTGACCGCGGGGACGCCAGCCCCGCTACCGCCGAGGGCGCCGGCCAGAGCCACTGACGGCCTCAGGGCCGCGTCACCGAATCCGGTCTGTACCGCGGTAGCGAGCCGGGCGGCGGCGATCTGCGTGGCGCCGACCTTCGCGCCGAGACCATCGGTCAGGAACCCGACGAGTCGCTTACCCGCGCCGCCGTTGTTCCACGAACGAAGCGGGCCGTCCTTCACCGGAGAGCCCGGGAAGAAGTCCTTGATTGCGCCGGCGACTTTGCCCGCCGCGTCCTTGATTGCGCCGAGCTTCGACGTGAGGCCGTTGGCCAGCCCGGAGATGAGCTTCGCCCCGGCGTCGAAAAGGAGGCTACCGACGTCGCCGAGCGCCGAGAGCGCCTTGCCGGGCAGCGAACCCACCAGTGAGGTGAGGCTCGACACCCTGCCTGTGACACCGGACACGATCCCGGCGATGAAGTCTTTACCCTTCTGCACCAGCGTGGACGCGGCGTTACCGATCGCGGACTTGACCTTGCCAGGCAAGTCCTGGAAGAAGCTGATCACCTTGCCGAACGTGCTCGTGATAGCGCTCAGCACGGTCCCGGCGACACTCTTGATCTTGTCGAAGTTCTTCACGATCAGCAGGACCGCGAGCCCGATGGGGCCGGTGACGATCGCGAGCAGCAGTGGCCAGTTCTTCTTCACCCAGTTGAACGCGAACGAGGCCGCCGCCTGCACGGCGTGGAAGGCACCGTCCACGATGGCGCGGAACTTGTCCGAGGTTTTGTAGGCGTACACGAGCGCGGCGATAAGGCCGACGATGGCCAGCACCACGATGCCGATTGGGTTCAGAGCCATGACCAGATTCAGTGCGGCCTGCACAGCGGCGTAGGCTTTCGTGGCCGCGGAGATGATCAGGAGCACGCCCTGGTAGGCCTTGAACGCCAGGACCATGGCACCGATGCCCACGGCAACAGCACCGACAAGAGTGGAGTTGTCCCGCAGGAACCCGGTGAACTTCGCGAGGCCGGGCAGCACAGTGCCGGTGATGAACTTGCCCATCTCGCCGAGGGCGTTGCCGAGTAGCTTCGCGACCGCGACGACCTTCGGGCCGGCGTCCCGTGCTAGAGGCAGGAACGCGGCGACAAGGTTCCGCACCACCGGCACTACGCCGTTCGCGATCTTCTGCGCCAGCTGCACGATCACCGGGACGACCTGCGACCGGACGAACCCGCCGAACTCCCGCAGCTTCGGGACCACCTTCGACTCGAACAGGCCGGACAGTTTCGCTGCGGCCGGGAACACCTTCGACAGCATGAAACCGGCGATCGCACCGAGCACCGGGAGCACGCCGCCGCCGATCGTCTCTCCGAGCTCGTCCATCACCAGCTGGAATCGCTTGTACTTCCCGGCGGTCGAGTCGGCCGCAGTCGCGGACTGGCCGGCGAACGTCTTCGCTAGGTCCTTCTGGATCTGCGCGAACGATTTCGTCTTCCCCGATGCGTCCTTGGTCGCGATGCCCAGCTTCGCGAGGCCACCCACTGAACCGTTCTGTGCCTTCGCCAGGGCGGCGGTGACGGTGCCGAGGTCCTTACCGGTGCCTGCGGACACATCCATCGCCAACCCCATCAGGCCCTGCGCTTTACCGACGTCCTTGGTCGCAGCGACCAGCTTCGCCAGGGCCGGCCGCATCTCGTCGTCAGTGATGCCGGTAGCAACGCCTGTCCTC
>NZ_DASRXP010000103.1:0-3243 GCF_035687465.1 Kribbella sp. | reverse complement strand
ACGTCGGTCAGCACAGGCTGATCTGCCCTGACGCCCTGAGGCGTCGGGCAGGTCAACCAGAAGCTGTTGCTGCTTTACCGACGGGGGTGGTAGTCGTCGGCGTCCTCGCCGACGTCTGTGTCGTCACCGTTCGCAGAACCTGTACCACCCTCGGTGCCGCCGGACAGCTCACGCTTGAGCTGGTCCAAGTCGGTCTCCCAGGTGCGGTACTTCAGGTCGCGAGCGACCTTCGTCTGCTTGGCCTTTGCACGGCCGCGCCCCATAGCGTCGACCCCCTCGCACAAGTCAACCGGGTACGCAGCGTGGCGCCCACGGATCAGTCGTCAGTAATCGTGGTTCTAGGTTACCCGGAGCCGGGGATCGACACACGCACCGCCCCCTGACTGGACACCAGAAGAAGTCCGATGACAGGCCGGAAGGCCTGGCTGATCCCCTCAAACCGGCCAGGCCTCCCGCGTCTTTGGCGCCTTACGGCGTCGTTACTTCACCTCGCGACGTGAGCTTGCCCACAGTCCCACGATAGTCGGCAGCACGATCCAGACGGCGAGCGCGGTGAGCGTCTCGGGCAGCATGCCGTTCATGTCCCGCTCGGCGATCCGGCCGAAGGCACCGAACACGTCCAGCCAGTCGGCGTTGTCCTTGAACAGGGCCGTGCCGGCCAGCGACCAGACCGTCGGGGCGACGAAGAAGACCAGGATCGCAACCGCGGTCTGGGCGATCACCGCACCGAAGGCAGCACCCATGACCACATTCAGGGCGTTCGTCAGGTAGGCACCGGCCAGCGCGCCACCCATCCCGGCGTACGACGTCCCGTCGCTGCCCGTGGCTCCACCGATCGCCGTGGCCAGCAGAGCGAGCAGCGTGGTCACGGTCAGCAGCACGACGCTCAGCACGATCGCGGAGACGAACTTGGCCAGCTGGACCCGGACCCGGCGCGGGGAGAGCGTGAACGTGGTCAGCGCGGTGCGCTGGGTCCACTCGCTGGTCATCGCCATCACGCCGATCACCGGCAGCAACAGCACGACGCCGGTCGAGGCGGCGCTCAGGAAGTCGTCGAAGGCGGACGGCCCGGTCGGCATGTGGGTGAGCTGCCAGCCGAGCGCTGCCAGTGCGATGGCGATGATGCCCAGGATCAGGTATCGGCCGCTGCGAGTGTCCACCGACTTGCGCAGCTCGGTGGTGACGAGCTTCAGGAAGGACTGGCCGCGGGCGGGCGGCAGGGCGCTGGAAACAGCGGCCCGGTGCTTGCCCGGGACTGCGGCCTCGGTGGCCGGGGAGGTGAGTTCGGTGACGGTCATAGTGATGAGCTCCAGGAAGTCGTAGTGGTCAGGCGGCCGCGGCGGCAGGGCTGGTCAGCTGGAAGAACAGCTCTTCCAGGCCGGCGCCGTCGCTCTCGCGCAGTTCGAGCAGGATCTGACCGGCAGCGGCGGCGGCACGGCCGACCTGCTCGGCGGTGGCGTCGACCCGCAGGGCGCCGTCGTGCAGCGGCTCGAGCAGCAGCCCGGCAGCGGTCAGTGCCTGGTTCAGGCCGATCGGGTCGAGACCGCGGACCAGCGTGCCGCTCCCGGCGAGCAGTTCCTCCAGCGAGCCGTTCGCAACGATTTGACCGCCTCCGATGACCACGAGCCGGTCGACAGTCGCCTGGACCTCGCCCAGCAGGTGGCTGGACAGGATGACAGTGCCGCCGCGGGAGGCGAAGTCCTGCAGCAGCCCGCGCATCCACCGGATGCCTTCCGGGTCCATGCCGTTGGCAGGCTCGTCAAGGATCAGTACTGCGGGGTCGCCGAGCAGCGCGGCCGCGATCCCGAGGCGCTGCCGCATCCCCAGCGAGTACTGTCCGACGCGGCGCTTCGCGGCCGGGGTGAGCCCGACAGCCTCCAGCATCTCGTCGGCCCGGCTCTTCGGAACGCCGAGCAGGCCCGCGTTGAGCTGCAGCGTCTCCCGGCCGGTCCGGCCCGGGTGCTGGGCTGCCGCGTCGAGCATGACGCCGACGACCCGGCCGGGGTTCGGCAGTTCGACGTACCGCTTGCCGGCGATCGTCGCGGTGCCCGCCGTCGGCGGGGTGAGCCCCGTCAGCATGCGCAGGGTGGTGGACTTGCCGGCACCGTTCGGGCCCAGGAAGCCGGTGATGCTGCCTGGCTCGACGGTGAAGGAGACGTCGTGCACGGCCGTGGTGCTGCCGTAACGCTTGCTGAGGTTCTCGACGGTGATCATGAGCGCAACTCTTCCGTCTCCGACCCCCTCGCCACATCGACCGACCGTCTTGTCCCACCCCCTACGAAAGTCGTCGGGGAACACCCCTAAGGCCCACCGGAAGGGGGACGTGGACAGTACGCAGCGCGACTACGCTGACGGAATGCAACGGTTGCGGCGTGCGTATGCCTGGTTCGTCCGGCGTGCGCCGCGGATCCGTGATCTGTTCTTCATCGGGTTCAGCCTGCTCACGGTCGTTGCCCAGGCGGCCGCGGACAGCCGTGGCCGCTGGGACGCGGGCGACTGGTACGTGCTATCGGCGGGCATCGTCGCGTCACTGGCACTGTGGTGGCGCCGCCGGTTTCCTGTCACCGTCACCCTCGTCGGCATCCTGGCGATGGGGACAGCGCAGATCTTCGTGCCGATGGGCCTGGCTCTGCTGACCCTGTCGATCCGCCGGCGCGACGGGATGCTCGCAGTACTGAGTGTCGCCGCGTACGCCGCGTATGTGGCGAGTTCCTGGAACGACAACGGCGACCCGTATGTCCTGCTGTTCACCGGGCCGTTCCTGGTCGGGACGTGGGTCGCGGTCGGGGCGTACGTCGGCGCCCGCCGCGACCTGATGGTGTCCCTGCGGGACCGGGCCGAGCGGGCGGAGGCAGAACGTGAACTGCGAGGCGAGCAGGCCAGGCTCGGTGAGCGGGCCCGGATCGCCCAGGAGATGCACGACGTACTCGCCCACAAGGTCTCGCTGATCGCCCTGCACGCAGGCGGGCTGGAGGTGAACCCGGCGGTCGGCCCGGAGAAGGTGGAGAGTTCGGCCGCACTGATCCGGGAGACCGCCCGCCAGGCGATGGAGGACCTGCGCGAGGTGCTCGGCGTGCTGCGAACAGATCTCAGCGTGGCCGGTGCGGACCTGGCTCCCGTACCCCGGGCCACCGACCTGGCCCGGCTCGTTGAGGCCTCACGATCGGCCGGGGTGAACATCACGAGCGACCTGGTCCTGCCTGACGAAGTGCCGCTGTCCGTGGGCCGTACCGTCTACCGGAT